>NZ_JBWKQE010000015.1:0-166498 GCF_059418605.1 Duganella sp. GW821-FHT07G03 | reverse complement strand
CACGAGAGTGGAGTGGTCGGAGGCGGCGGGGGGGGAGAAGAAACAGGCCACGCGTGGCACAATGCCGGAACTGACCCCGCACCGGCGCCGGCGGGTTTTAAACCGTCAGAACTTCTTTTTCTTTTTCGGCGACCATCTTGTCGATGTCAACGATGAACTTGTCGGTCAGCTTCTGCACCTCGTCGGTGCCGCGGCGCTCGTCGTCTTCCGAGATCGCCTTGTCCTTGACCAGCTTTTTCATGCCTTCGTTGGCGTCGCGGCGGATGTTGCGGACGGCGATTTTCGCGTCTTCCGCTTCGCTCTTGACCAGCTTGACCATTTCCTTGCGGCGCTCTTCGGTCAGCGGCGGGGTCGGCACGCGGATCATGTCGCCCTGCGACGACGGGTTCAGGCCCAGGTCGGCGTCGCGGATGGCTTTCTCGATGGTGGCGGCCATCTTCTTCTCGAACGGCTGCACACCGATGGTGCGGGCGTCGATCAGGGTCACGTTGGCGACCTGGGTCAGCGCGGTCGGCGAACCGTAGTACTCGACCTGCACATGGTCCAGGATGCCGGTGTGGGCGCGGCCGGTACGAACCTTGGCCAGATCGGCGCGCAAGGTTTCCAGCGATTTGATCATGCGCTCTTGCGCACTTTTTTTAACGTCAGCTACGGACATTGCTGCTCTCCTGTGATCGGAATGTAATATAAACGTAATGCGTTAAACGTGAACCAGTGTACCCTCATCCTCGCCCATGATGACGCGCATCAGCGCGCCCGGCTTGGTGATGGAGAACACTTTGATCGGCAGTTTCTGGTCGCGGCACAGCGCGAAGGCGGTGGCATCCATGACCTGCAGATGCTTGGCGATGGCTTCGTCGAAAGTGATGGAGCTGTACAGCGTGGCGTTAGCATCCTTCTTCGGATCGGCGGTGTAGACACCGTCGACCTTGGTGGCCTTGAGCACGATCTCCGCGCTCATCTCCGAACCGCGCAGCGCGGCGGCGGTGTCGGTGGTGAAGAACGGGTTGCCGGTGCCGGCCGCAAACACCACGACCTTGCCTTCTTCCAGATACTGCAGGGCTTTCGGGCGCACATACGGCTCGACCACCTGCTCGATGCCGATCGCCGACATCACGCGGGCGGTGATGCCGACATGGCGCATCGCGTCGGCCAGGGCCAGCGCGTTCATGACGGTGGCCAACATGCCCATGTAGTCGGCGGTGGCGCGGTCCATCCCTTGCGCGCCGGGGGCGACGCCACGGAAGATGTTGCCGCCGCCGATGACGATCGCCAGTTCCACGCCCAGTTTCGCGACCTCTGCCACGTCGGCGACCATCCGTTCGATCGTGCCGCGGTTGATGCCGTAAGGATCATCGCCCATCAGGGCTTCGCCGGACAATTTGAGGAGGACGCGCTTGTAGGCTGGTTTTGACATGAGACGAGGCTCCTAAGTTGGGTTGATTCGGGTAAGGCTGCCGGCGCCCATGATACCTTGGTCGGCGCCGGGAACGACTGTGTGTTGCGGGCAAAACTTTGGTCGGGCTAAAAAAACGGGCCTCTCGGCCCGTTTTCTTTGGTATTACGCTCCCTGGGAAGCAGCCATCTGTGCGGCCACTTCTGCGGCGAAGTCGTCAACCTTCTTCTCGATGCCCTCGCCGACCACGTACATGGCAAAGGCTTTCACGGTGGTCGATTTTTCTTTCAGCATCTGCTCGATCGATTGCTTGTCGTTTTTCACGAAAGCCTGGTTCAGCAGCGATACTTCTTTCAGGTACTTCTGTACCGAACCTTCCAGGCGCTTGGCCAGGATTTCCGGCGATTGCGCTGGCTTGCCTTCGGCAACAGCTTTGGCTGCGTCTTCTTCAGCTTTCAGTTTTGCAACCGAACGCTCTTTTTCGATCAGTTCCGCTGGAACCTGCTCGGACGACAGCGACACTGGCTTCATGGCAGCGATGTGCATGGCCACGTCTTTACCAACTTGCTCGTCGGCGCCGTCGAAGTCGACGATCACGCCGATGCGCGCGCCGTGCAGGTAGGAAGCCAGCTTGCCGGTGGTTTCGAAACGCTGGAAGCGGCGGATCGACATGTTTTCGCCGATTTTACCGATCAGTGCTGCGCGCACTTCGTCCAGGGTCTTGCCGTCCAGCGGCAGTGCCAGCAGGGCAGCGACGTCGGCCGGGTTGTGCTCGACAACCAGGCGTGCGGCGTTGTTGGCCAGGGCCAGGAAGTCGTCGTTTTTCGCGACGAAGTCGGTTTCGGAGTTGACTTCAACCAGCGCGCCTACGCCGCCGGCGATGAAGGTTGCCACGACGCCTTCGGCGGTGATGCGTGCCGATGCTTTCGATGCCTTGCCGCCCAGCTTGACGCGCAGGATCTCTTCAGCACGACCCATGTCGCCTTCGGCTTCGGTCAGTGCTTTTTTGCATTCCATCATAGGCGCGTCAGTCTTCGCGCGCAGTTCGCCTACCATTGCTGCAGTAATAGCTGCCATGTGATTCTCCTGTATTCGGTGTTCGGGTGGGGTGGTGAGCGCTGCTCAAACCACTTACGTTAAAAAAAAGGGGGAGCTGTTGGCCACCCCTTTTTCCTTACAGCTTGTTACGAGCGATTAAGCCTGCTCGTTAACTTCGACGAATTCGTCGCCAGCTGCAGCTTTAACCATTTCAACTACTTCGTTACCGGCAGCAGCACGGCCTTCCAGGATGGCATCTGCCACGCCGCGGGCGTACAGAGTGATGGCTTTCGACGAGTCATCGTTGCCTGGAATGACGAACTGAACGCCTTCTGGCGAGTGGTTGGTATCGACCACGCCGATAACTGGGATGCCCAGTTTTGCGGCTTCGGTGATGGCGCCTTTATGGTAGCCAACGTCAACGACGAAGATTGCGTCAGGAACGCCGCCCATGTCCTTGATGCCGCCGATCGATTTTTGCAGCTTGATCATTTCGCGTTGGAACATCAGCGCTTCTTTTTTCGACAGCTTCTCAACCGAACCGTCTTCGATCGTCGCTTCCATGTCTTTCAGGCGCTTGATCGAGGTCTTGATGGTCTTGAAGTTGGTCAGCATGCCGCCCAACCAACGCTGGTCGACGAAAGGAACGCCTGCGCGTGCTGCTTCAGCAGCAATGATTTCGCGAGCTTGACGCTTGGTGCCGACCATCAGGATGGTGCCACGGTTCGAAGCGACCTGTTTCACGTGCTTCATCGCTTCTTGATACATACCCATCGTCTTTTCCAAGTTGATGATATGGATCTTGTTGCGGTGACCGAAGATGAAAGGAGCCATCTTTGGGTTCCAGAAACGGGTTTGGTGACCGAAGTGGACACCGGCTTCCAGCATTTCGCGCATAGTTACGGACATATTAAACTCCAGGGTTGGGTCTGGAATCCGATCAGTCACCATATAGGCACCCTTGTCGACCGGATTCGCGTTTATTAATGTGGATTTCCACGGGATTTTTACAACATTGCTCAAAACCGAATTCAAGCAACCCGAGATTCTACCCTGAAAACAGCCACTTAGGCAAGCACTGTACGCCTGCGCGCGCCCCTCGCCCAAGCTTGGCGCACTGCACCACTTTGCCTCACGGCAGCGCTTTTTCCGCACCGCCATGTCTTGTTACAAATAAAAAGGCAACTATTTTGAGCATAAGTAACTATTTTGTAATATCATGGCGAAAACTTTAATTCCATCTTGTTAATAGTTATTTCGCATCCACTACACTGTTGAAGGTTCGCCCCCATGTCCATCCTCTTTGCCGTGACACTAGCCGCAGTTTCCACTGTCCAGCCAAGTTGCTCCTGGGATCGCCCTGGCGTTAATCCTTACACCGGCAAGACTGCCGCCGCCATCGACCGCTACACCGACATCCCGGCCGACGTGCGCAGCACGCTCAAGCGCCGCATGGAAGAAGGCCAGTCCGACGACAAGGTCACCATCACCCGCGACGGCATCAGCGGTAAGAACCAGTACGATCCGGCCATCCGCGACATGCACTTTGGCGCCGCCTCGGTATGTGCGACCGTCACCCGCGCCAAGTGGAGCGAGAAGCGCCAGGAGCCGGGCGCGGTCTACTGCGTCGACCAGCACTGCATTCTGGTGCCCAAGATTTGCGGCAACGTCAGCCGCATCAACCGCGTGCCGGCCGCCGCCAAGGCGCCGGCCGCGGCGGCGCCGGTCGCCGCTAAATTAGGCGACCAGCTCGACGCCAAGGACCTGGGCCTGGCCAACGCCGAACAGCCCGAGCCTGAAGAACCGACCGCGGAGGAATTGGCTGAGCGCGATCTGCAACAGCGCCAGGCGGCCGACAAGGCAGCCAAACACGGCCGACAGGCGGGCGGCATGGACCTCCTCGACATCAACGACGACGACCTGCCCGACCTGCTGACGGACGGAGGCCTGCGCCCGTTTCCAGGGTATTTCCCCAACGACAACGATAGCACCTTGCCAATGGCTACCCCGGTGCCTGAAGCCGACACCTGGGCCATGCTGCTGGCCGGCCTGGGCGTGCTCGGCGTCATCGCGCGCCGCCGGCGCGCCACCTCCCGTCAAGGCTGAAGCGTCCGGCACGCCGTTCCGAGCGTGGCGCCCATGCGTCGCGCCAGGCACCATCCTTGCATTCCCGAGCGGGGCCGCCCCGCGTCGTTTATAATTTCGACATATTTGCACGCCGCGAGCTGATCCCATCCGCTCGCCGCCTGCGTTTTTACCGTTTACTTTGCTGATTGCGATCCATTATGTCTATTTCCATTAAATCCGCCGAAGATATCGCCGGCATGCGCGTGGCCGGCCGCCTGGGTTCCGAGGTGCTGGACTACATCACGCCCTTCGTCAAGCCAGGCGTGACCACCGGCGAACTGGATCGCCTCTGCCACGAATACATGGTCAACGTGCAGGGCACCATCCCGGCGCCGCTGAACTACTGCCCGCCGGGCTACACGCCCTACCCCAAGGCCATCTGCACCTCGGTCAACGACGTCATCTGCCACGGCATCCCGGGCGACAAGGTGCTCAAGAACGGCGACGTGGTCAACCTCGACATCACCGTCATCAAGGACGGCTACCACGGCGACAACAGCCGCATGTTCTTCATCGGCGAGCCCTCGATCCTGGCCAAGCGCCTGTCCGACATCACCTACGAGTGCATGTGGCTGGGCATCGCCAAGGTCAAGGCGGGCGCGCACCTGGGCGACATCGGCCACGTGATCCAGCAGCACGCGGAAAAAGCCGGCTACAGCGTGGTGCGCGAATTCTGCGGCCACGGCATCGGCAAGATCTTCCACGAAGAGCCGCAGGTGCTGCACTACGGCCGTCCCGGCACGCTGGACGAGCTGCAGGCCGGCATGATCTTCACCATCGAGCCGATGATCAACGCCGGCAAGCGCGAGATCCGCGAAATGGGCGACGGCTGGACCATCAAAACCAAGGACCGCAGCCTGTCGGCCCAGTGGGAACACACCATCCTGGTCACCGAGACCGGCTATGAGGTGCTGACGCTGTCGGCCGGCAGCCCGCCGCCGCCGGCTTTCATCACGGGCGCGGCGCCAGGCGCGTCAGCCAGCGCCGTAGCCGCCTAAGCCCCGCATGACGACGGCGGCGATGAAGAAGGAACTGCGCGAACAACTGAAGCGCCAGCTGAAGGCCGACCGCCAGGTCGTCATCGCCGGCTTCCAGGCCGACGGCATGCCCGAAAAGCTGCTGCGCAGCCTGCGCCAGAGCGTCGACGCGGTGCTGACCACGGCCTGGCATGCAGCCCGGCTGCCGGCCAACACCGCGCTGGTCGGCGTCGGCGGCTACGGCCGCGGCGAGCTGTTCCCCTATTCCGACGTCGACCTGCTGATCCTGCTGGAAAAAGCGCCGGACGCCGCCACCACCGGCAAGCTGGAAGAACTGGTGCAACTGCTGTGGGACCTGGGTCTGGAGATCGGCCACAGCATCCGCACGGTGGACGAATGCCTGAGCGAATCGGCGGCCGACATCACGGTGCAAACCAGCTTGCTGGAAGCGCGCCTGATCTGCGGCGACGAGCCGCTGTTCCAGCAGCTGCAGCAGCGCTACCAGGCGGCGATGGACCCGCGCGCCTTCTATCACGCCAAGGTGCTGGAGATGCGTCAGCGCCACGCCAAATACGAAGACACCGCCTTCAGCCTGGAGCCGAACTGCAAGGAAAGCCCGGGCGGCCTGCGCGACCTGCAGATGATCCTGTGGATGGTCAAGGCCGCCGGCCTGGCCAACTCCTGGCGCACCCTGGCCACCAGCGGCCTGATCACGCAGACCGAAGCCAAGCAGCTGATGGAGAAGGAACGCGCCTTCAAGGACATCCGCGTGCGCCTGCACCTGCACGCGGGCCGGCGCGAAGACCGGCTGGTGTTCGACGTCCAGACCGCGATCGCCGAATCGCTGGGCCTGCAGGCCACCGGCAGCGGCGTCAACATGCGCCGCGCCAGCGAATACCTGATGCAGCGCTACTACTGGGCCGCCAAGACCGTTACCCAACTGAACACCATCCTGCTGCAAAACATCGAGGAACGGCTGTTCCCGAAAGCCGGCGTGCCGGTGCGCATCAACGAGCGCTTCAACGACGTCAACGGCCTGATCGACATCAGCGAGGACGACACCTTCGCCACCACGCCGTCGGCGATGCTGGAGATCTTCGTGCTGATGACCGAGCGCCCTTCGCTGCAGGGCATGACCTCGCGCACCATGCGCGCGCTGTGGCACGAGCGCTTCAAGATCGACGCCGCCTTCCGCGCCGATCCGGTCAACCGTTCGCTATTCCTGCGCATCATGCAGGCGCCGGTGGGCATCATCCACGCGCTGCGCCGCATGAACGACCTGTCCATCCTGGGTCGCTACCTGCCCAACTTCCGCAAGATCGTCGGCCAGATGCAGCACGACCTGTTCCACGTCTACACGGTGGACCAGCACATCCTGATGGTGGTGCGCAATATGCGCCGCTTCACGATGGCCGAGCACGCGCACGAGTACCCGTTCTGCAGCCAGCTGATGGCCAACTTCCCGCAGCCGTGGCTGCTGTACCTGGGCGCGCTGTTCCACGACATCGCCAAGGGCCGCGGCGGCGACCACTCCAAGCTGGGCACGGTCGACGCCGAGCAGTTCTGCCTTGAACACGGCGTCAGCGCCGAGGACACCGAGCTGGTGGTGTTCCTGGTCGAGAACCACCTGACCATGTCGCAAGTCGCGCAGAAGCAGGACCTGTCGGACCCGGACGTGATCGCCGCCTTCGCCAAGGTGGCCAAGGACGAGCGCCACCTGACCGCGCTGTACCTGCTGACGGTGGCCGACATCCGCGGCACCAGCCCGAAAGTATGGAACGCCTGGAAGGCCAAGCTGCTGGAAGACCTGTACCGCATCACCTTGCGCGTGCTGGGCGGCGAGCCGCACAGCGCCGACCACGAACTGAAGCACCGCCAGCAGGAAGCGCTGGCCACCTTGCGCCTGTACGGCCTGCCGCCGGACGCGCACGAAGCGTTCTGGAAGCAGCTCGACGTCGCCTACTTCCTGCGCCACGACGCCTCCGACATCGCCTGGCAGACGCGCGCGCTGTACGACCGCTTCACCAGCGACAAGCCGGTGGTCAAGTGCCGGCTGGCGCCGATCGGCGAAGGTTTGCAGATCGCCGTCTACATCAAGGACCAGCCGGACCTGTTCGCGCGCATCTGCAGCTACTTCGACCGCAAGAACTTCAGCATCCTCGACGCCAAGATCCACACCACCCGCCACGGCTACGCGCTCGACACCTTCCTGGTGACCGAGCAGAGCTTCGCCAAGAGCTACCGCGACATCATCAGCCTGATCGAGCACGAGCTGTGCGCGCTGCTGACCAACCTGGAGCCGCTGCCGGCGCCGGGCAAGGGCCGGCTGTCGCGGCTGTCGCGCACCTTCCCGATCCAGCCGACGGTGGACCTGCGCCCGGACGAGCGCGGCCAGTACTACCTGCTGTCGGTGGCGGCCAACGACCGCACCGGCCTGCTGTACTCGATCGCCAACGTGCTCACCAAGTACAAGATCAACCTGCACACCGCCAAGGTGATGACCCTGGGCGAGCGCGTCGAGGACGTGTTCCTGATCGACGGCGCCACGCTGAACAACGCCCGCAGCCAGATCCAGCTTGAAACCGACCTGCTGGACGCGATCAAGGTATAAACTAGTTTCACCCTTTTTAGAAAAAGAAAAACGCATCATGTCCGAAGAATTATTACGCCTGTCCAAACGCATGTCCGAACTGGGCCTGTGCTCGCGCCGCGAGGCTGACGAGTGGATAGCGCGCGGCTGGGTACGGGTCGATGGCCAGGTCATCTCCGAACTCGGCACCAAGATTTATCCCAGCCAGCGCGTCACCGTCGAGCGCCAGGCCGCCGCCGAACAGTCCAAGCGCGTGACCGTGCTGATCAACAAGCCGATGGGCTACGTCAGCGGCCAGGCCGAGGACGGCTACCAGCCGGCCGTGGTGCTGATCAAGCCGGAAAACCGCTGGCCCGACGATCCGTCGCCGGAAATCTTCCACCCGACGCAACTGCGCTCGCTGGTGCCGGCCGGCCGCCTGGACATCGACTCGGTCGGCCTGCTGGTGCTGACCCAGGACGGCCGCGTGGCCAAGCACCTGATCGGCGAAACCACCGACGTCGACAAGGAATACCTGGTGCGCGTCGAGTACACCAAGCCCGGCAAGCTGCCCGACAGCGACCTGAAAAAACTCTGCCACGGCCTGTGGATGGACGGCAAGCCGCTGCTGCCGGCCAAGGTGCGCTGGCAGAACGAGGACCAGCTCAGCATCACGCTGCGCGAAGGCAAGAAGCGCCAGATCCGCCGCATGTGCGACATGGTCGGCCTCAAGGTTGTCGGTTTGAAACGAGTGCGCATCGGCAAGGTCAAGCTGGGCGACCTGCCGGTCGGCCAGTGGCGCTATTTGCGGCCCGAAGAGCAGTTCTGACCAGCCCGGCGTGGACCAGAATGCACAGTGAGCGAAATATTCTTGCCATTTAGCAAGCCAAGCGCGCGAATAAACTGTAAACTGTGCAGATCGACCTCGCATCGTAGAGTCATTATCAAAGAGATATGCCGTCGTGAACGATCCTATACCGAATGAATTTCGCCGCGGTCCTCCCAGCCTAAAAGATGCTGTGGAGCCCATTCCGGCGGGTTCCAAGCCGCACGAGATGACCGATGAACATGACATCGGCGATTCTCTCACCCTGCTCGCCGACAACGGCGATCCGATCTCCATTTATCCGGCCAGCACCACCAACGTGGTGATGGCGCGCATCAAATCGGTCGACCCTGAAAATCCGTTTTTTGTGCTGGAACTGAACGAGGGCGAGTTCCTGCCGCCCGGCGACGCCGTGTTCGTCGCCTGGCTGCGCGCGGCCAAGGTGCAGTTCAAGCTCACTTCGCCGGACTGGGCCTGCACGCCCGGCGAACCGACCATGATCCCGCTGGACTTCCCGACCAAGTGCCAGGTGCTGAACCGCCGCGCCTCGACCCGGCTGGAAACCCCGCTGGGCATCTACTACATGGCCTCGTTTGTCCTGAACGGCAAGCCCTACGAGCTGCAGCTGTACGACTTCTCGGCCGGCGGCGTCGGCATGCGGGCGCCACCGCGCGACTGCGTCGGCCTGTACGTCGGCCGCAAGCTGCAACGCGTGCGGCTGGAGCTGGGCCCGGATTCGGTGATGATCGCCGACCTCGACATCCGCCTGTCGCGCACCTTCCGCTCCTTCCTGCTGGGCGAGCAGGTGCAGATCGGCTGCCAGTTCGCCAACCTGTCGCCGTCGATGCAGGAAGAACTGGCGCGCCTGCTGGACAAGCTCAACCTCAGCAAGCAGCGCTAAACCAGGCGCGGCGACCTTGCCGGGCATGCAACTTGCTTAAAAAAGCAGCTTAGATAGCTGCTTTTTTTTATGGGCCCGGCATGACAAAAATAGAGACCGAACCGGCGCAACGCATCGTCAAGATCCGTCGCGACTACAACACCTGGGTGGCCAACGAAACCATCGAGGACTATGCGCTGCGCTACACGCCGCGCGCGTTCCGCAAATGGTCGGTGTTCCGCGTGTCGAACACGGCTTTCGGCGCGATCTCGTTCCTGGTGCTGGAGGCGATCGGCGGCACCATCACCGTCAACTACGGCTTCATCAACGCGCTGTGGGCCATCATGGCGGTCGGCCTGATCATCTTCATGACCGGGCTGCCGATCAGCTACTACGCCGCCAAGTACGGCGTCGACATGGACCTGCTGACGCGCGGCGCCGGCTTCGGCTACATCGGCTCGACCATCTCGTCCTTCGTCTACGCCTCGTTCACCTTCATCCTGTTCGCGCTGGAAGCGGCCATCATGGCCTACGCGCTGGAGCTGTACTTCCACTTGCCGCTCTACCTGGGCTACATGGTCAGCGCCCTGGTGGTGATCCCGCTGGTGACGCACGGCGTCACGCTGATCAGCCGCATCCAGATGCTGACGCAGCCGGTGTGGCTGGTGCTGATGGCCCTGCCCTTCATCGCCATCCTGCAAAAAAAGCCGGAGCTGCTGCCGCAGCTGCTGCACTACGCCGGCCGCACCGGCGAGAACGGCCACTTCAACGTGCTGATGTTCGGCGCCGCCACGGCGGTCGGCGTGGCCTTGATCACGCAGATCGGCGAGCAGGTCGACTTCCTGCGCTTCATGCCGCAGAAGACCGCCGCCAACGGCTTCCGCTGGCACCTGGGCGTGCTGGTCGCGGGGCCGGGCTGGATCCTGCTCGGCATCGCCAAGATGCTGGGCGGCGCGCTGCTGGCCTTCCTGGCCATCAGCAGCGCGGTGCCGCTGGCGCAGGCGGTCAACCCGACGCAGATGTACCTGGCCGGCTTCGGCCTGGTGTTCGACCATCCGTCGGTGGCGCTGCTGGCGACCGCGCTGCTGGTGGTGATCTCGCAGGTCAAGATCAACATGACCAACGCCTATGCCGGCTCGCTGGCCTGGTCCAACTTCTTCGCGCGGCTCACGCACAGCCATCCGGGGCGCGTGGTGTGGGCCGTGTTCAACGCGCTGATCGCCGTGCTGCTGATGGAGCTCGACGTGTTCCAGGCGCTGGACCAGGTGCTCGGCCTGTACTCCAACGTCGCCATCTCGTGGATCACGGCGGTGGTGGCCGACCTGGTGGTCAACAAGCCGCTGGGCCTGAGCCCGAAAGGCATCGAGTTCCGGCGCGCCTATTTGTACGACATCAATCCGGTCGGCGTCGGCGCCATGCTGCTGGCGTCGGCCCTGTCGGTGGCGGCCTTCATGGGATTGTTCGGCCACCAGGCGCAGGCCTTCTCCGCCTTCATCGCGCTGCTGACGGCGTTCGTGGCGTCGCCGCTGATCGCCGTCGCCACCAGGGGCAAGTACTACATCGCCCGCAAGCCCTCGCCTGTGCACAGCAAGACCTGTGTGATCTGCGAAAAGGAATACGAGTCCGAGGACATGGCGCACTGCCCGGCCTACCAGGGCTCGATCTGCTCCCTGTGCTGCTGCCTGGACGCGCGCTGCAACGACGTCTGCAAGCCGCACGCCAAAGTGTCGTCGCAATGGCAGGCCGCGATGCAGGCGCTGCTGCCCAAATCGCTGTGGCGCTACCTGAGCAGCGGACTGGGACACTACCTGCTGCTGATGATCGTCACGGTGCTGTTCCTGGCCGCCTTGCTGGGGCTGATCTACTACCACGAACAGTCGGTGCTGGCGGCCGGCGACGCCGCCCTGCTGCCGCAGCTGCAGCTGGTGTTCTTCAAGATCTTCGCGGCGCTGCTGCTCACCAGCGGCATCGTCGCCTGGTGGCTGGTGCTGACCAGCGAAAGCCGCCGCGTAGCGCAGGAAGAATCGAACCGCCAGACCGGCTTGCTGACGCGCGAGATCGAACTGCACAGCCAGACCGACGCCCAGCTCCAGCAAGCCAAGAAGACCGCCGACCTGGCCAACCAGGCCAAGAGCCGCTACATCGCCGGCATCAGCCACGAGATCCGGACGCCGTTGAATTCCATCCTCGGCTACGCGCAGCTGCTGGACAACGACCCGTCGATACCGGAGCACCGCCAGCAGGCGATCCGCGTGATCCGCAGCAGCGGCGAACATCTGCTGTCGCTGATCGAGGGGACGCTGGACATCGCCCGCATCGAAGGCGGCAAATTCAACTTCGACATGAAGGAGCTGAACTTCCCCGACTTCATCGGCCAGATCGTGCGCATGTTTGAACTGCAGGCGGCCAACAAGGGACTGGCCTTCCGCTACGAGCTGACCGGCGCGCTGCCGCGCATCGTGCGCGCCGACCGCAAGCGGCTGGGGCAGATCCTCATCAACATCCTCGGCAACGCGGTCAAGTTCACCAGCAACGGCGGCATCGTGCTGCGCCTGCAGTACGCGCGCGAGATGGCCTCGTTCGAGATCGAGGACAGCGGCCCCGGCATCCTGCAGGAAGAGATCGACCACATCTTCGAACCGTTCTCGCGCGGCAGCGCCAGCGCGCACGCCAACGCCAGCGGCACCGGCCTGGGGCTCCCGATCTCCAAGATGCTGACGCAGCTGATGGGCGGCGAACTGAATATCCGCAGCACGCCGCAGCAAGGCAGCGTATTCCACATCCGGCTATTCCTGCCCAGCGTGCACGCCTCGGCCCGCGAGCTGAAGGAACTGGAGCAGCCGGCGGCGCAGCGCACCGGCTATCGCGGCACGCGGCGCCGCATCCTGGTGGTCGACAACGAACGGGTCGACCGCGAGATGCTGCTCAACATCCTGACGCCGCTGGGCTTTGACGTGGCGCTGGCCGAATCCGGCCTTGAGTGCCTGGACCTGCACGCCTCTTTCAAGCCGGACCTGATCCTGATGGACCTGGCCATGCCGGCCATGGACGGCTGGGAAGCCAGCTACATCCTGCGCCGCCGGCAGCTGTCGCAGGTGCCGATCGCCATCGTCTCCGCCAACGCCTTCGACAAGGGCATGGAAAACGCGGCCGGCATCACGGCGGCGGACTTCATCGTCAAGCCGGTCAACGTGGCCGAGCTGCTGGACTGGATAGGCCAGCGCCTGGCGCTGGAATGGATCACGCAGCCGGCTATCAGCATCGAGGTGACGGCGGCGGCGCCGGAACTGGCACAGCTGGTGCTGCCGCCCGCCGCGCAACTGAAGGCGCTCAATGAGCTGGTCCGCATCGGCTACGTACGCGGCATCCAGAACAAGCTCGATGAAATCAGCGCGCTCGACCCACGCTACCTGCACTTCACGCAAACCATGCGCAACTTCGCCGCCCGCTTCCAGCTGGACGCGATGGCCGACTTCCTCCGAAAGAACCAGACCAATGAACTTCAACACTGACCGCAACATCGTGCTGGTGGTGGACGACGTCCCGGAAAACCTGGCCGTGCTGCACGACGCCCTGGACGAATCGGGCTACACCGTGCTGGTGGCGAACAACGGCGCGACGGCCTTGCAGCGCGCCGCCGAGGCGCAGCCGGACATCATCCTGCTGGACGCCGTCATGCCCGGCATGGACGGTTTCGAAACCTGCCGCCATTTGAAAGCCAGCCTGGCCACGCGCCATATCCCGGTCGTGTTCATGACCGGCCTGACGGAAGCGGAGCACGTGGTGGCGGCCTTCGCCGCCGGCGGCAACGACTACGTCACCAAGCCGCTGCGCACCAGCGAGGTGCTGGCGCGGATCACCTCCCACATGCAGACCGCGCGCCTGATGGACCAGGCCCGCAGCGCACTGGACGCCTTCGGCAACGCGGTGATCGCGATGACGCCGCGCGACGGCAAGATCGTCTGGCAAACGCCGCTGGCGCGCACGCTGATGCAGGGCTATGCGGTCGATACCGAATTGACGGCGTGGCTGGCGGCGACGCAGCTGGCGCACAGCCAGGGCCAGTCGCATCCGCCGTTGACGCTGCAGCGGGCCAGCCGCCGCCTGATCTTCTCGGCGGCGGAGTTCAGCGAAAACGAGCAGTGGATGATCGTGCTGCGCGAGGAATCGGACAGCGCGCAGATCGAGAAGCTGATGGCCTCCTTCAAACTGACGCAGCGCGAATCGGAGGTGCTGAACTGGGTCATCAAGGGCAAGACCAACCGCGACATCGGCGACATCCTCGGCACCAGCCCGCGCACCGTGAACAAGCACCTGGAACACGTGTTCGTCAAGCTGGGCGTGGAAACCCGCACCTCCGCCGCCGCGGTCGCGATGGGAAAATTGCATCACAACGCGGCGGATGGCGCGCCGGCGGCATCAAGATCCGCATAGTGCCATTTTTATAAGTATTAATATTATTTCCATAGTATTGATGATAGGATGCAATGAGAAAACCCCTTCATCCCGGACGTCAACCACGAGAACCCCATGAATATCGCAAAAAAAATATTGCTGTCCAGCCTGATGGCGGGCGCCGCGTCGCTGAGCCACGCAGCCGTTGTTGACTTTAATGATTTGCCAACGGGGGTAGCAGGAAGCTTCAAAAGCCGCGGCTTTGATTTCAAGCTGTCGGGCCCTTCCGCGGCGACGGCCTCGAAGCCAGCATGCCAGCCAAGCTGCCCCAGCAACGGCACGACGTTCGTAATGGCGCCATGGGGCAGCTTTGGTCAAGGCTCGCCAGTCGCCAGCCTGACGATGGCCAAGCACGGCGGCGGCGCCTTCGCCCTGAGCGGCTTCGAAGGCACGGCTCCCTTCAATTTTAACGAGTATCATGACCCTGGGGCGATTCCAACCCAAATCAACGTGGTTGGTCAACTGCTCGGCGGGGGTACCGTTGCCCAGTCGTTTGCCATCGACAAGTCGGTGCTGCACGGCCCTTTGCCGTTGGCGAGCTATACCTTCAACGGCAGCTTCACCAATCTGGCATCCGTTACATTCACCAGCAGCGGTAGCAGAGAGGCGAGATGGAACGGTTTCGCCATTGACAATATCAATGTCTCAGCCGTGCCTGAACCGGAGTCGTATGCCATGTTCATGGCCGGCCTCGGCCTGCTTGGCTTCATGACCCGTCGCCGCCGCGGCACGACTCAGAACGACGGAAGCCGCAAGCCCAGTTGAATCGCCAGCAGGCGCACCACCACGATAGACACCAGGCCGGCGCCGAACGCCCAGCGCGGCGGCATGCCGCCCTTTTTCAGCAGGATGTACAGCAGGATGCCGGCGATGGCGGCGGTCGCATAGATATCCTGGCGCAGTATCAGCGGCACCTTGGCGGCCAGGATGTCGCGCACCAGGCCTCCGCCGACGCCGGTCAGTGTGCCCATCAGGATGACGATCAGCGCGCGGCAGCCCTGCGCCTCCGCCACCTTGGCGCCGGACATGGCAAACAGCGCCAACCCCAGCGCGTCGGCGATCAGCAAGGCGTCGGTCGGCACCGGCAGCACCTGCACCCAGACGATGGTGAAGATGGCCGAGGCGACGATCACCAGCAGCGGCTTGGGATCTTCGATCCAGAACACCGGATGGCGGTTCAGCAGCAGGTCGCGCACCGTGCCGCCGCCGATGGCGGTCATCGCGGCCAGCACCATGATCCCCAGCAGATCCAGATGGGAAGCCATCGCCGCCAGCGTGCCGCTGGCGGCAAATACGGCCACGCCGATCAGATCGAGGATATAAAAAAGCAAACGCAACTCCACGGCAAACCTGACAAATAAAAAAGGACCGTTACTTTATCAGCAATCGGCGGTGCGGCCAAATTATGCGGGAATGCTCAGCGCCGTTTTTCCAAGGCGCGCGCCAGCAGCTGCTTGCCCTCGGCGGTCGCGAGCCTGACCTGATCCGGCGACAGTCCCTGCGACATCTTCTGCATAAATTCATCCGGCAGCGGGTTGGGAGAGGCCTTGGTAGCGCCGCCAAGCAGTGCTTCGTAGTGATCGTGCACGGCGGTCGCATAGCGCAACGCCGCCAACGGATGCTGTTTCTGCAGCCCGCTGTCCTCGTTGTACTCGCCCAGCAGGGTAATCATGCTGGGGATGCGGCCCTGCTGCGCCTGCGCCTCCAGATAGCCCAGCGCCTCCGCCCTCCAGGCCAGCACCAGCGGATCGTCGGGGCGGGACTCCAGCGAGGACGGATCGCCGAACGGGCCGGTTTGCAGGAACGCCAGGTCCGCGCTGTCGATGCCGGCCTTGGCCGCCAGCGCCAGATGTTCCAGCCGGGTGGTTCTCATCCGTTCGGTCATGTCCGCACAGAGCAGCTTTTCCGCGGACTTCTCCACTGCGTTCGCGGGCCGCATGAAGTCTCCGTCCGCCACGGCCAAGTCGCCGGTGCGTTGGAAGTCGATACAGGTCTGCACCAACCAGTACGCATCCAGGGCGTCAGCCGGCCTGCCAGTAGCGGCCAGCCGGTCCACCTGCTGCGCCAGCGTATAGCGCGGGTCGGATTTGGGCAGCAGGGTCGAAGACTGGCCTCGACGAGCATCTGCCAGTGCCGCGCGGTTGGATATCTGCTGCCTGGCCGCTTCGGGTTCGCCGGCCGGACGGCTCGACGACCAATACAAGCCCACCAACACGAGCGGCACCAACACAATGACATAAAGCGGTAGTTGCGGTCTCATGATGGCTACAAAGTGGCAATAAAGACAATGTAGCATAGATCCCAACGCGCGAAATGCGCGCTTTGTCACGCAATGCGTCCAACGCCGCCTTATACCGCCAGATGGCGCTTGACGTCAGGCGCGTTCATCGCCGCCTGCGCACCCGAGGCGACCACCTCGCCGCGCGACAGCACGATGAACTGGTCCGCCAGCTCGTGGGCGAAATCGAAGTACTGCTCGCACAGCAGGATCGCCATGTCGCCGCGCTGGCGCAGCAGCCGGATCACGTTGCCGATGTCCTTGATGATGGACGGCTGGATCCCCTCGGTCGGCTCATCGAGGATGATCAGTTTGGGCTCGGCCAGCAGCGCGCGTGCAATCGCCAGCTGCTGTTGCTGGCCGCCGGACAGGTCGCCGCCGCGCCGGTGCAGCATGTCCTTCAGCACCGGGAACAGCTCATACACCTCGCCCTTGATGGTGGACGCCTTCTTGCCGCTGCACGTGGCGAGGCCCATCAGCAGGTTTTCCTCCACCGTCAGCCGCGCAAAGATCTCCCGGCCCTGCGGCACGTAGGCGATGCCCGCGCGCGCGCGCTGGTGCGGCGCCATGCGCGTGATGTCGCGCCCTTCCAGCCGCACCGAGCCGGCCGATACCGGCAGCACGCCCATCAGGCATTTGAGCAGCGTGGTCTTGCCGACGCCGTTGCGGCCCAACAGCGCCATGCACTTGCCCCGTTCCAGTTCCAGCGACACGCCGCGCAGCGTATGCGAGGAACCGTAGTACTGGTTGATTTTTTCCACTTGCAGCATATGCGTCAGCGCCCCAGATAAACTTCAATCACCCGCTCGTCGGACTGCACTTGCGACATCGTGCCCTGCGCCAGCACCGAGCCTTCATGCAGCACCGTCACCATACCCTGCTGCGCAATCTCGGTGACGAACGCCATGTCGTGCTCCACCACCATGATCGAATGCTTGCCGCGCAATTCGTTGAGCAGCTCCGCCGTGCGCGCCGTCTCGGCGTCGGACATGCCGGCCACCGGTTCGTCCAGCAGGATCAGCTGCGGCTCCTGCATCAACAGCATGCCGATCTCCAGCCACTGCTTCTGCCCGTGCGACAGCAATCCCGCCAAGCGCTGCTCGCTGCCGTTCAGCCGTATCAGCTTGAGGATCTCGTCGATCTTGCCGCGCTGTTCGGACGACAGCCGCGCGAACAAGGTAGGCCGCACGCGCTTGTCGGTCTTCATCGCCAGTTCGAGATTTTCAAATACCGTGTGCTGCTCGAAGATGGTCGGCCGCTGGAACTTGCGGCCGATGCCGGCGTGGGCGATCTGGTATTCCGTCATGCGGCTCAGGTCCATGGTCTGGCCGAAGAAAGCGGTGCCGGAAGTCGGCCGCGTCTTGCCGGTGATGACGTCCATCATCGTGGTCTTGCCCGCGCCATTGGGGCCGATGATGCACCGCAGCTCGCCGACAGAAATATCCAGGCTCAGTTTATTCAACGCGCGGAAGCCGTCGAACGACACCGTGATCTCTTCCAGGTACAGGATGGCGCCATGTGTGGTGTCCAGTCCAGGCTCCGCCACGCGGCCCGACGAGATGTTCATATGTTCGTTGGCGCTCATGCCTGCTCCTTGCGCCAGCGCGCCGCCAGTCCTGCTATGCCCTGCGGCAGGTAGCGCGTCACCAGGATGAAGATCAGTCCCAGCGCGAACAGCCATAGATTCGGGAAGGCGCCGGTGAACCAGCTCTTCAAACCGTTGACCGAGAACGCGCCGATGATAGGCCCCAGCAGCGTGCCGCGGCCGCCCACCGCCGCCCAGATCACCATCTCGATCGAGTTCGCCGGCGACATCTCGGATGGGTTGATGATGCCGACCTGCGGCACATACAGCGCGCCCGCAATTCCGCACAACACCGCCGACAAGGTCCACACGAACAGCTTGAACCACAGCGGGTTGTAACCGATGAACATCAACCGCGATTCCGAATCACGCACCGCTTGCAGCACGCGCCCCAGCTTGGACTTGACAATCCAGCGGCACAGCAGCAGCGAGCCGGCCAGCATCGCCAGCGTGACCAGGTACAGCGTGGCCTTGGTGGCGGGCGCGCTGATCGAGTAGCCCAGTATCCGCTTGAAGTCCGTGAAGCCGTTGTTGCCGCCAAAGCCGGTGTTATTACGGAAAAACAGCAGCATGAAGGCATAGGTCATGGCCTGGGTGATGATCGAGAAGTACACGCCCTTGATGCGCGAGCGGAAAGCGAAGTAGCCGAACACGAACGCCAGCACGCCCGGCACCAGCACCACCAACGCCAGGCAGTACCAGAAGCTGTCGGTGGCGGACCAGAACCACGGATAGGTTTTCCAGTCGAGGAAGACCATGAAGTCCGGCAGGTCGCTCTGGTACACGCCCTCCCTGCCGATGGCGCGCATCAGGTACATGCCGTGCGCGTAGGCGCCCAGCGCAAAGAACACGCCATGGCCCAGCGACAGGATGCCGGCATAACCCCACACCATGTCGAGCGCCAGCGCCGCCAACGCGTAGCACATGAATTTTCCGACCAGGCTGACCATGTAGCTGGGCACATGCAGCGGATGGCCGTCCGCAAAGGCCAGGTTCAGCAAGGGAAGCGCGGCCAGCACCAAGCAGCAGGCGGCGATGCCGCTCCACGCCCGGCGCGAAAAGAGAGAAGGTTGATTCATTCCGCGCTCCTGCCTTTCATGGCGAACAGGCCCTGTGGCCGCTTCTGGATGAACATGATGATGAAGACCAGGATGGCGATCTTGGCCAGCACCGCGCCAGCCACCGGCTCCAGGAATTTGTTCGCCTCGCCCAGTCCCAGCGCGGCGATGATGGTGCCCGCCAGTTGGCCGACGCCGCCCAGCACCACCACCATGAAGGAATCGACGATGTAGCTCTGGCCCAGGTCCGGCCCGACGTTACCCAGCTGCGACAAGGCCACGCCGCCCAGCCCCGCGATGCCGGAACCGAGGCCGAAGGTCATCATGTCGATCTTGGCGGTGGAGACGCCGACGCAGCCGGCCATGCGGCGGTTCTGCATCACGGCGCGGACGAACAGGCCAAGCCGGGTCCTGTTCAGTATCAGCCAGACGCCGGCCACCACGAACAACGCGAAGGCGATGATGACGATGCGGTTATAGGCCAGCACCAGCGAGCCTAGCACCGTCACGCCGCCGGACATCCACGACGGATTCGCCACCTCGACGTTCTGCGCGCCGAAGATGGTGCGCACCGCCTGCATCAGTATCAGGCTGATGCCCCAAGTGGCCAGCAGCGTTTCCAGCGGACGGCCGTAGAGCCAGCGGATCACCGTGCGCTCCAGCGCGATGCCGACGGCCGCCGTCACCAGGAAGGCTGCCGGCAGCGCGGCGATCAGGTAGCAGTCCACCGCCGATGGGAAGTAGTTGCGGAAGCCAAGCTGGCACAGGTAGGTGGTGTAGGCGCCTATCATCAGCAATTCGCCATGGGCCATGTTGATGATGCCCATCAGGCCGAAGGTGATGGCCAGGCCCAGGGCCGTCAGCAGCAACACGCTCGCCAGCGAGATGCCGTAGAAGACGTTGCCGATAAATTCGGTGCGCGCCAGGCGGCTGTCCAGCGCCTGCAAGGTGTGGGCGGCGGCCACGCGCACCGCCTGGTCGGGTTCTTTATCGCTCACCATCGCTTGCAGCAGCGGGCGCAGGTTGGCGTTGCTGCTGCCGGCAAGCGCTTCGACAGCGGCCTTGCGCTTCGCCGCATCAGGCGATTGCAGGTTGGCGGTGGCGGCGACCAGTTGCAGCATGGGGCGTATCTCGGCGTCCTGCTCATTCGCCAGCGCTTTTTCGACCAACGGGGCTTGCGCCAGTGTGACGCTTTTTTGCAGCTCGGTGGCTGCTGCCAGCCGCTGCGCGCGGTCCGGGGAGAACAGTTTGAGGGCGGACAGCGCGTCGTCGACGGCGCCGCGCAGGCGGTTGTTGACCATCACGCCGTCCAGGCCTTCGGGCAGCGGGCCGGTTGCGCCGGTGGCCGGGTTGTAGGCTTTGTCGTCGGTGACGATGTAGATGCGGCCGTCCGGCGTGGCGTATAGCGCGTCGCTCTTGAGGGCCGTCAGCAGACGGGTGGCGTCGTCGTTGGCCAGCGCGCCGATCTTGACGATGGCGTCGACGCGGGCGTCGGGATCGTCGCCGGCCAGGGGCGCCAGCAAGCTGCTGTCGATGGCGGCTTGCGCCGCGCAGGACAACAGCAGGCAGGCCAGAAGCAGGAGTTTTTTCAAGGTGGTGTCCTCAGGTGATACTGGTTTGCTGCCGCGCCCCGTCACACCGACCGGGGCGCACCTTCACGGCTTACAGCTTCTGCTTACCCTCGTTACCCGGAATGTATGGGCTCCATGGATTCGCGCGCACCGGGCCAGGCGTCTTCCACACCACGCTGAACTGGCCGTCCGGTCGGATTTCGCCGATGAACACCGGCTTGTGCAGGTGGTGGTTGGTCGGATCCATCGTCAACGTAAATCCAGACGGCGCCTTGAAACTCTGCCCCGCCATCGCCGCGATCACCTTGTCGGTGTCGGTCGACTTGGCCTTCTCCACCGCCTGCGCCCACATATGGATGCCGACGTAGGTCGCCTCCATTGGATCGTTGGTCACGACGGTATTCGCGTTCGGCAGCTTCTTGGCGGCGGCATAGGCCTTCCATTTCTTGATGAACTCCGTATTCACCGGATTCTTCACCGACTCGAAGTAGTTCCACGCCGCCAGGTGGCCCAACAAGGGCTTGGTGTCCACGCCGCGCAATTCCTCCTCGCCCACCGAGAACGCCACCACCGGCACATCGGTCGCCTTCAAGCCAGCGTTGCCCAGCTCTTTGTAGAACGGCACATTGGAATCGCCGTTGATGGTGGAGATCACCGCCGTCTTGCCGCCGGCCGAGAACTTCTTGATGTTGGCGACGATGGTCTGGTAGTCCGAATGACCGAACGGGGTGTACACCTCGTCGATCTCGCTATCCTTCACGCCCTTGCTCTTCAGGTAGGCGCGCAGGATCTTGTTGGTGGTGCGCGGATAGACGTAGTCGGTCCCCAGCAGCACGAAGCGCTTGGCGCCACCGCCCTCCTTGCTCATCAGGTATTCCACCGCAGGTATCGCCTGCTGGTTGGGCGCGGCGCCGGTGTAGAACACGTTCTTCTCCAGCTCCTCGCCCTCGTACTGCACCGGGTAGAACAGCAGGCTATTCAACTCCTTGAACACCGGCAGCACCGACTTGCGCGACACCGACGTCCAGCAGCCAAACACCACGGACACCTTGTCCTGCGCGATCAGGCCGCGCGCCTTCTCGGCGAACAGCGGCCAATTGGAGGCCGGATCGACCACCACCGCCTCCAGCTTCTTGCCCAACACGCCGCCCTTGGCGTTGATTTCGTCGATGGTCATCAACGCCACGTCTTTCAGCGACGTTTCGGAAATCGCCATCGTGCCAGACAGCGAATGCAGGATGCCGACCTTGATCGTGTCGGCGGCGTAGGCTTGTGCGCCGGCGGCCAGCATGGCGGTGGCGGCGGCGATGCGGCTCAGGGATGCGATGAACAGACGACGATTTTGCATGAGATAGCTCCGTGTGGTTGAATTAGAATTGCAGCTGCAAGGTGAGCGAGAACTTGTCCGTATCGGCGGCCTTGGTCATCTTGGTCTTCGAGTACACGGCGCTGAGCTGCGCGTTGTAGCCGTCGATGATGTAGTTCACGCCCGCGTCGTACTGTTTGGTGTCGATGTCGGTATCGGCGGCGAACTTTTGCCAGCGCACGAAGGGCTGGAACTTGCCCCAACCAGCCTTCTCCTCGAAGATCCAGGAAGCTCCGGCCGAATAAGCCTTGCCCTGCTCGGACTTGATGATGTCGTCGGTGTTGTAGTCGTACCAGGCCGCCTCCAGCGCGAAGGCGCCCGAGCCCTTGACCCGCTTCTCCATCAGGAAGTCGACGTTGTAGGAGCTGTACTTGCCGCTCTTGGCGACGGTCAGGATGCCGTCCTTCTGGTAGCGCCCCGCCACGCCGATCGACAGGATGTCGGCGCCACCGAGGTAGTTGCCGGTGCCGTAGTAGCCCGGTTCCGCGTCCCAGAAATCGTATTGCAGGCGGCCGGCGTACATCATCGAGTCGTCGGCCTTGACGCCCGCCGCCTTGGCCTGCGATTGCGTCATCGAGCCGATGCCGAAGGTATGGCCTTCGAACACGCCGAACGAGTAACCCAGCTTGCCCTCGGCCACATCGCCCCAGACCACCACGCCGTCGTCGCGGCCGCGGAAGATGCCGCCGTTGTAGCCGTAGCGCGAGGCCACGCCGGCCCAGTAGCCGCCGCCCAGCGAGTAGTACGGTCCGGCCATGTTGGCGCGGTCGCTCGGCGACAGCAGGCGGCCGGCCCAGATGTTCAACTCGGGCGAGATGGCGAACTGCCCGGCGGCGTCCAGGATGCGGATCTTGTCGCCGTCCCACTCGGTGTTCAGCATGCCCTTGATGTTCTTGTTGAGCGAGGCGCCCAGGAACAGCCGCGCCGAATCCAGATTGAAGTCGCTGGAACGGTCGGTGCCGTTCGGCGCGCCGTCCTTGACGCTGGTGTAGCTCTCGCGCATGCCGAAGCCAACGCTGACCGACTTGTCCTCGCCAAAATTGACCGTGGCGCCGGCATAAGCATTGCCTGCCACCGCAACTGCCGCGGCCAGCAGCATTCCCCGTTTCAAACCCATCTTGTTCCCCTTTTCGGTTTTGGATGCTGCAAGATTAGCCAGCAGACAAGCCGTGAGGAATACGTCGAATGACGTAGTGGTATGGGAGGGACAAGAGGCCTTGAATTAATGGCACAATAGCGGCTTACTTTTTTGGAGCACCATCATGACCATTTTTGCCGCCTCGGTTTTCGACGCTACAGTCATCTACGAAGGCAATGAACTGTTCAAGGGCCAAGGCGCCGCGCGCGGCTGGGCCGAGAAGCTGGCGAAGGAGCTGGAGTGCGAGATCGGCGTCGAGAAGCTTGGCACCGGCTGGGTACTGACCGGCACCGTCGACGGCGAGGCCTGCAAATGGAGCATCGTCGGCCAGCGCCTCAAGCGCATGGACTGAAGCATGCGCTAATGCACAACAGCCTCAACGGCCAGCGACCGGCGGTGACGCCTCGGCGCGCAGGATAATCACGGCGGTGGCGATATCCTCATGGCGATTGCGCGCCGGCGAATTGACCGTCATGTAAACCTTCACCGCCGCCAGCGAAGCGTGGTCGCCGAAAAACGCACCCTCTGCATCGTAGCGCTCCGGGAAGTTCTCGTTATTCAGCGGACAGGCCGGCGATTCATTCTTCCCGCGGTTCGGGCGCTTTTCGCACCGGGTGTAACTGTCGCCGTTGACGGCGGCGGCGATCAGATGGTCGGTGGGCTGATCCAGCATCACAGGAAAACTGAAGCGGCGCGCAACCCCGTCCACCTTCATCTCGAAACTGAGCACGCCCTTGTAGGCAGGCAGGTTTTCCAGTTTGAGTTTTGCGTCCGATATTCTTCCGGGCGGGATAAAGCCATCGCCACCCAAACCGCCACGGAACGTCGCGTCGGTACCGCCGATCTGACGGTACTCCATGCTGCGGTGTATGAATAGCAGATTGTCATAGGCCGATTGCGGAATCGGCTTGTTGGCCGCCATCGCCTGGGCCTGAGCCACTATCGCCAGCATGCGCGCCTGCCGTTCCGCCGGGCCAGGCATAGGCCCGCGGCTGGCCTCCACAGTCAGGCGCACCTTCGACTCCTGGCCGACAAACAAGTGCATATTGTCGCGCCGGCCCCACCACAACTCGCCAACCGGGCCACTGCTGCCGGACTGCTCCCATGCGGCGGGGTCGTAGGTATCTTTGGGCGTCGGATCTTCGCGGCCCAGATCGGGATTGCGAAGGCCTGTCAGCTTACCGTCCTTGCTGAACGCCGCCATCTTGTACGAGCCACCGTAATTGATGGCGCCGACGCCGGCATTGGACGCGTATTGCGAACAGGCGTTCTGGCTAGCGCCAGGGGGCAGCCATGGCTTGACCGTCGGCAGGCAGCGCTCCAGCGTTTCCGGGCCGGCGACGGCGGGCAGCGTCACCCACAGCGCGGCGAACAGCGGCAGCATCGAGTACATATTTTTCATGTGGCGTCAGTTCGAATTAAAAAAATATTATATATACAATAATAATTTGGCGCCGCACAACGTGGGGTTCGGAGTAGAATTTAGCTTCGTACATGCCGCCGAGCCGCTCCATCATGCCTCAAGCACTGCCCTTCCTGATTCGAAAAGAATGCCCGCCCGGCGCCTGCGAATGCGGGCGCGACGAGCTGCTGGAACAGTGGGACAGCACGCCTGACGACACCGACATCCGCATCCTGCGCCTGACGCGTGAGCAGGAAAAGGCGCTGATCGAAAAGATCGAGAACATCGCCAGCTTCGAGGAGCTGGGCCGCATCGAGCAGCGCATGCTGGAGCATCTGGGCATCCGCCTGACCATCACCCCCAGCGCGAACGGCGTGCGCACCGTGATGGGCCTCCAGATACGCCTGGCGGAGCAACCGGGCCTGTGCCGCAAAACCCGCGAGAACGTGCCGGCCGCCGTGCGCCGCTGCTTCAACAAACATCCCGATATCGTCTACGCGCTGCTGAACGCGCGCGACCTGCTGGGCGCCGAATAGCGCCCGTCCGCATCAACCGGGATGCGCCAGCGCGGCGCCAGGCATGTTGCCGCCTTCCGTGCCGTCCGGGTAGATATCGTGGAATTTGCTGTAGTCCAGTATCCGCACATTGCCATTCTGCTTGTCCGACATGATGTCGGCGAAGTGGTGGTTGAAGTAGATGTGCTCCGCCGCGTAGGTCTGGCGCGCGTGGACGAAATCGTTGAGCGTGTCGTCGGTGCCGGAAACGGCCACCGACAGCGTGGCGCCTTCGTTGTGCAGGTCTTCCTGCGACTTGCCCCAGAACGGACTCGATTCGTCGATCTTGTGTAGTATCGTCCACGTCAGCGCGAACACCCCGGAGCGCTCACGCTCCAGCTGCAAATCGTAGAAGCGCGTGAAGATCTGCCCTTCCAGCGTCGTTTCGCGGCGAATCAGCGTGGCCCGCACCGAGGCTTCCAATATCAGGTTGCCCCGCTCATTGCCGGTCCTGAGCATCAGCGTCGGCACGCCGTTGAACGGCGTGACCACGGCGACGTCGGAAAACATGATGCGCGAGGTTGGTCGCGAGAAGCGCGCGAACAGCAGGCCCGTCACCGTCGCCACTTCCACCATGCCGAGCAGGATCTCGGTCGAGGCGACCACGTGGCCGTAAGTCGAACCGGGATTCATGTAGCCGTAGCCAACGGTGGCCAGCGTTTCAATCGAAAAGAAGAAGGTATCGAGGAAGGAATCCGGCCGCGCATTGGCGACCGAACCCGGCACCAGGAAGAACGCCAGTGCGAACGCCAGATTGGTGAACATGTAGATCGCGCCGACCAGCAGGAAGAAGCGCGGCCAGCTCAGGGTCAGCATCCAGTGATAGATGTCGCCCCAGTACCTGCGCCCGAGGCCTATCCGCTTGATCTGCGAAGTCCCCATCTGGAACACGCCGCGCTCATTGCCCACCCTTGGACGGGTGACCTTTTGCGCATGCTTGCGCACCGGACCTTCACTCATCGCCTGGCCGCCTCAATCGTCGTCGTTGGGATCGAGGTCGGGGAACATCACCTCGGTAAAGCCGAACTTGGAGAAGTCCTTGATGCGCATCGGGTACAGCACGCCGAGCAGATGATCCACTTCATGCTGCACCACGCGCGCGTGGAAGCCGTCGACATCGCGCAGGATAGGCTGCTGGAACTGGTCCACGCCTTCGTAGCGCAGGCTGGTGTAGCGCGGCACGCTGCCGCGCAGGCCAGGCACGGACAGGCAGCCTTCGAAGCCCTCTTCCATCTCGTCCGACAGCGGCGTGAGGACGGGATTGATCAATACCGTTTCCGGCACTTGCGGCGCATCGGGATAGCGCGCGTTCTGCTTGAAGCCGAAGATCACCAGCTGCAGGTTGACGCCGATCTGCGGCGCCGCCAGGCCCGCGCCATTGGCGGCGTGCATGGTGTCGAACATGTCGGCGATCAGCTCGCGCATGGCCGGGGTATCGAACTCGGTCACCGGCTCGGCCACGCGCAGCAGGCGCGGATCGCCCATCTTCAGGATTTCGCGCACCGTCATTTGCTGCCTCCGTTGATTTCGCACTGCATATCGCGCAGGAACTGGCAGAATTCGGCGCCGGTTTCCGGATGCTTGAGGCCCATCGCCGTCATCGCCTTGAGGTAGCCCAGCTTGGAGCCGCAGTCGTAGCGCTGGCCGTCGTAGCGGTAGGCCAGCACGCGTTCATCCTTCATCAGCGCGGCGATGCCGTCGGTCAGCTGGATCTCGCCGCCGGTGCCGGTGCCGAGGTTTTCCAGGTACTGGAAAATCCGGCCCGACAGCACGTAGCGGCCCACCACCGCCAGCGTGGACGGCGCCACATCCGGCGACGGTTTCTCGACAATGCCGTGCACCAGTTCCAGCTTTGGCTGGTAGGCCGAGGCGCTGACGATGCCGTATTGGCGCGTGGCTTCACGCGCCACTTCCTGCACCGCCAGGATGCTGCAGCGCTCATAGGCGTGCAGCTCGGTCATCTGCGCCAGCACCGGCTTGATGCCGTCGGCGGTGTCCATGAAGTCGTCCGCCAGCAGCACGGCGAACGGTTCGTCGCCGATCACCGGACGGGCGCACAGCACCGCATGGCCCAGGCCCAGCGGCTCGGACTGGCGGATGTAGATGCAGTTCACGTGCTTCGGAATGACGTTCTGCACCAGTTGCAGCAAGGCCTGCTTGTTGGCAGCTTCCAGTTCAGCTTCCAGTTCGTAGGCCTTGTCGAAGTGGTCCTCGATGGCGCGCTTGTTACGGCCGGTGATGAACACCATTTCCGTGATGCCGGCGGCGACCGCCTCTTCCACCGCGTACTGGATCAGCGGCTTGTCGACGATGGGCAGCATTTCCTTCGGTTGCGCCTTGGTCGCGGGAAGGAAACGGCTGCCTAGGCCGGCCACCGGGAATACTGCTTTTCTGATTTTGGACATGGTCTCTATCTTGCTTTATCTGGCTTCCAGCAGCGCCAGCAGGCCCGCCTCGTCCAGTATGGTCACTTCAAGTTCCTGGGCCTTGGCCAGCTTGCTGCCGGCATCGGCGCCTGCCACCAGATAATGCGTCTTCTTGGATACCGAACCGGATACCTTGCCGCCTTGCGCTTCGATCATGGCGGCAGCCTGGTCGCGGCTCAGGTTGGGCAGAGTGCCCGTCAAGACAAAGGTCTTGCCGGTCAGCGGGCCTTCGGCGGCCTGCTCCGGCAGTTGCGCCAGCAGGTCCTCGCGCAGCTTGTGCAGTGCCAGCAGCTGTTCGCGATGGCCAGGTTCCGCCATCCACGCTTCCAGCGCTTCGACCACGCCAGCCGGCAGGCCAAATACGGTGAACACCGGCAGGTGCGCCAGTACTTCCAGCGTTACTTCCTGTTCGACCAGCTGCTTACTGCGTGGCTCCGTCAATTTGGGGATGCCCAGCGCGGCCATCAGCTTGACGGTGTCGAGCTTCTCGCGCAGCTTGGCGCTCGGCGGGTGCTCGCCGGTCGGCGCGACGCCGGCGGCCATCAAGGCGTCGATGGCTTCCTGGTTCTTCGGCTCGGCGAAGAAGTCGGCGATCGACTCGGCGACGATGCCGCCGATATCGGGCAGCACGCGCAGCAGCGCGGCTGGCACGCGGCGCACCAGGTCGAAACGGCCCAGCCATTCGGCCAGCGTCTTGGCGGTCGATTCGCCGACGTGGCGGATACCGAGCGCGAACAGCATGCGCTCCAGCGGCGGGTTCTTGCTGGCGGCGATGGCTTCCAGCAGGTTGTCCGCCCACTTGGTGGCGATCTTGCCCTGGGCGACAGTCTCCGGCGTAGTGCCTTCGCGCTCGTCGGCCAGGCGCTTCATTTCCAGCAGGTCTTCCAGGGTCAACGCGTAAAGGTCTGCCACGCGCTGCACCTGGCCGTGTTCGACCAGGTTGTCGATGTAGCGGTCGCCCAGGCCTTCGATGTCCATCATGCGGCGGCCGGCGAAGTGGCGGATCGCCTCCTTGCGCTGGGCCGAGCAAAACAAACCACCGGAGCAGCGGGCAATCGCCTCGCCTTCTTCACGCACCACGTGCGAACCGCAGACCGGGCAGGTCTTCGGCAGCACATAGGCTTCCGGTTCCGGAGACGGGCGGCGTTCCAGCACCACGGACAGTACTTCGGGAATCACGTCGCCGGCGCGGCGCACGATCACCGTGTCGCCGATGCGCACGTCCTTGCGGCGTACTTCGTCTTCGTTGTGCAGCGTGGCGTTGGTGACATTGACGCCACCGACAAACACGGACGCCAGCCGCGCCACCGGCGTGATGGCGCCGGTGCGGCCGACCTGCACTTCAATCGCCAGCACAGTGGTCAGCGCTTCTTCCGCAGGGAACTTGTGCGCCAGTGCGAAACGCGGCGCGCGCGAGACGAAGCCCAGCGTGCGCTGGTCTTGCAGCAGGTTGGCTTTGTAGACCACGCCGTCGATTTCGTATGGCATGGTCGGACGTGCTTCGCCGATCTGTTTGTAGTAGGCCATCAGGCCGTCGTAGCCGCGCACCACGGCGGCCTCCTTCGCCACCGGCAGGCCCATGGTCCGATACCAGTCCAGCAGCGCGGAGTGCGACAGCGGCATCTCGGCGCCTTCCAGCGCACCGACGCCGTAAGCGAAGAAGCTCAGCTTGCGCGATGCGGTGATGCGCGAATCGAGCTGGCGCAGGCTGCCCGCCGCCGCATTGCGCGGATTGACGAACTCCTTCAGGCCGGCGTCGCGCTGGCGTGCGTTCATGGCTTCGAAATCGCTCTTGAACATCAACACTTCGCCGCGCACATCGAGAATGGCTGGCGGCGTCGGGGTGTTCAGGCGCAGCGGGATTGAGCGGATGGTGCGGATATTGGTGGTGACGTCCTCGCCGGTGTAGCCGTCGCCGCGCGTGGCCGCTTGCACCAGCAGGCCGTCGACGTAGCGCAGGTTGATGGCCAGGCCGTCATATTTGACTTCGGCCGCGTATTCGACGGCGGCCGCCGCGTCCAGCCCTTCACGCACGCGGCGGTCGAAGTTCTCGATATCCTCGTCGGTGAAGCCGTTATTCAGCGACAGCATTGGCACCGTATGGGTGACCTGGTCGAACTGCGGCAGCGGCGCCGCGCCCACGCGCTTGGTCGGCGAATCGGGCAGCGCGAATTGCGGGTGTGCTTCTTCCAGCTTTTGCAGCTCGATGAACAGCTTGTCGTACTCCGCGTCCGGGATGGTGGGCGCGTCTTCCACGTGATAGGCGTGCAGGTGCTTGTTGAGCTCCGCGCTCAACGACGCAATTCGCTCAATTACGCGCGCTTTGAAATCCACTTCGGTCATGCTACTTCCTAGCTAAACAAACGCAACGCGCGGGTCGAACCGGCCGGAATATCGGCGTCGTTCATCTCGGCGTAGAAATCCTGTACCTGGCCGGCGATCTCCGCCAGCGCGGCGTCCGACAACGGCTGGTTGTAGTCGTCGACGATGGTCGCGTCCAGGCGGCCCACCAGCGATTTGGCGCACGCCACCATCGCACCGAAGCCGTCGCGGGCTGGCGCCACGCATGGCACGTCCAGCAGCAGCGTCAGGCGCGGCGTGGTTTCCTCGGCCAGCGTGACGTTGGTCGACAGCGAGAACAGATGACCGCCCTCGCCGTCCGGCATCACGTAGCGGCCGTCGGGACGCACGTCGAAGCCCTGCTTTTCCAGTGCGCCCAGCAAGGTGGAGATAGCCCACGGCGCGCCGTTGGTTTGCAGGTTGACGCCCAGCTGCGCGTCATGACCGGCGACGAAGCGGTGCAGGTTGCGTGCTTCGGCCATCACTTCGATCATATCCGGGATTTCCGGCTCGGCGCCGATTTCGTCGGCCATCGCGCGCAGGCGCGTGACCAGTTCCGAGTATTCCAGTTCGTTCAGCGCGGTGCTGCGGCTGGCCAGCTGCACGCCGCCTTGCAGCTTGGTGTAGACGCCGCCGTGGACGATGGGCTCCCAATCGCCGCTGACGGCCAGGCCGATGTAGTACACCGGCTTGTTGCCGACCATGCGCAGTGTTTGCAGCACCGGCAGCAGCTTGTCGCCGCGCGCAGGGCCTTCCAGCGCCAGCGGCAGCAGGCAATCGATCAGCGGGTCGACCAGCGCGGTGGCTTGTTCGGCCGCCGGCGTCACGGCGTTGACGCGCGGCGCGGCCGTCGGCGCCGTGGCGTCGGCCGGATCGGTCTCGAATTCGGCAACCACCGCACCCAATGCGGCAGCGGCGGCCGAGGCCTCTCCACCAGCCAGGCCGGGAGCGGCGCTGTCGAGCGAGAAGCTAGGCTCATGGCGCGCAGCGGACGACGGCGGAGCATCGCCGGTGCGCATCAGCACATCGTCATGATCGGTCGAGAAGGCACGTTCGACGCTCTTCTTGGCCTTGTATTCCTGGATTTTGTTGTACGTGAAAACACCGGCGACGAATACGCCGGCGATTCCGATCAAACTCATTTGTAGGTCTGTCATGCTGCTTGTGCCTCGGAAGCGAAGTTTGCGGCGGATTCCATATCCACCGCCACGATGCGCGATACGCCCTGCTCTTGCATCGTCACACCGATCAGTTGATTGGCCATCTCCATCGCAATCTTGTTGTGCGAGATGAAGAGGAATTGGGTGTGGTCAGACATGCGTTTGACCATCCGGCAGAATCGTTCGGTATTGGCGTCGTCCAGCGGTGCATCGACCTCGTCGAGCAGGCAGAACGGCGCGGGGTTAAGTCGGAACATCGAGAACACCAGCGCCGTTGCGGTCAGCGCTTTTTCACCGCCGGACAACAGGTGGATGGTGGCGTTCTTTTTACCCGGCGGCTGGGCCATGACCTGCACGCCGGAATCGAGGATTTCATCGCCGGTCATGATCAGCTTCGCCTGGCCGCCACCGAACAGGATCGGGAACAGTTCGGAGAAGTGGCCGTTGACGCGGTCGAAGGTGTCTTGCAGCAGTTCGCGCGTCTCTTTGTCGATGCGCGCGATCGCGTCTTCCAGCGTGTTGATCGCCTCGTTCAAGTCGGCGTTCTGCGCGTCGAGGAAGTTCTTGCGTTCGGAGGCCGTCGCCAGCTCGTCCAGCGCGGCCAGGTTGACCGCACCCAGCATCGAGATCGCATTGGTCAGGCGGGTCACCTCACCTTGCAGGTAGGAGGCCTTCATCTCGGGATGCAGCTTCTCGGCCAGCGCCGCTTCGTCGGCCTGCACTTCGGCCAGCTGCGCGGCGAACTGCTCCTGGTTCAGGCGCGCGGCCTGTTCCTTCAGCTGCATTTCCATGATCTTGTCGCGCTGCGGCTGCAAGGCACGTTCGGTCGACATACGGCCTTCCTCGAACATGCGCAGCTGCTGCGTGATCTGATCGAGTTCGTGGCGGGCGTCGGACAACGCTTTTTCCTGGCCGGTGCGGCGATCCAGCAGGTCCTGCAGGCCCTCGTTGGCCTGACCGGATTCGAGGCTGGCCAGTTCGGCCTGTCCCGCTTCCAGGCTTTGCGTGACCTGCGCCACCTGCGCGGTCGCGGTGGCGATCGAGCGGCGGAATTCTTCGATCTTGCTGCGCTGGGACTTCTCCGCGAATTGCGCTTCCTGCGCGGCGCGTTCCAGCTCGCGCAAGGCTTCGCGGGCGTCGGACAGGCGCTGCTCTTTTTCGAGGAATAGTGTCTGGCCTTCCTCGTGGTCGCCCTGCAGGTTGCCGAGCTCCATGTCGAGCTGCTCGAACTTCTCCTCGGACTCCATCTTGACCTGGGTTTGTTCTTCTTCCTGCGCGCCGATTTCGGCCAGGTCGGTTTCGATCTGGTTGCTGCGCTGGTTGAAGCGCGCCTCGATCTCCGACAGCTTGACCACGTCCAGCTGCAAGGTGTGCACCGACTGCTGCAGGCTTTGCAGCTTGGCGCGGTACTCGGTCAGGCGGCGCGTCAATTCGGAGACGGCGGCATCGGCGCGCACCGAACGGGCGCGCGCTTCGTCGGCCAGCATCTGCTGCGCGCGCAGCTGCTTGGTGATGTTGTCGATTTCCTGCTGGCGGCCCAGCATGCCGTCCTGCTCCGAGTCGGCGGCGTAGAAACGCACGCTGCCCTGCGTGACGGCGTGGCCCTGGCGCGTGATGAAGCAGGCGCCGGCCGGCAGCTTGGCGCGGTCGGCGAAGGCTTCGGCCGTGTCCTCGGCGATGTAGACGTTGTGCAGCCAGTCCTGCAGCAGGCCGCGCAGGCCCGGATCGTTCAGCTTGAGCAGATTGAGGAACGGCTTCAGGCCCGCCACTTCCACCGGCGCAGGCGGCACCGCGTGCGACGGCGCGAACAGCGCCAGCTTGGCCGGCGGCGCGTCGTTGAAGAAGGCCTTGGCCCATTCGATGTTCGACATCTGCAAAGCCGAGGTGCGCTCGCGCAGCACGGATTCCAGCGCGGTCTCCCAGCCGGATTCGATATTCAGTTTTTGCCACAGGCGCGGCAGCGTATCAAGTTCGTGCTTTTGCAGCCACGGCGTGACCTTGCCCTGGGTCTGCACGCGCTCCTGCATCTGGCGCAGCGCGTTCAGGCGCGCTTCCAGCTGCGCGTTGGCGGCGGTTTCGGTGTTGACCTGGTGCTGCGCGGCCTGGCGTTCCTCGTCCAGCTTGGGCTGTTGTTCCAGCGCCTCGTCCAGCAGGTAGCCTTGCTCTTCCAGCGCCTGCTGCTTTTCTTCCAGCTGCATGCGCAGGTTGCTCAGGTGCGCGCTGTCGGGCAGATTGAGGCCGCTCTTTTCCTGCTGCAGGCGCTCGCGCCGCACGGCCAGGCCGTTGAGGATGTTGTTGGCGTTGCGCTGGTGTGCCGACTCCAGCTCCAGCTGCTGCTGCGCCTGCATGATGCGGGCGCGCGATTCGGTGCTTTTGGTCTGCGCCTCGCGCCACACCTGCTCCAGCATCGGCAGCGACTCGGCCTTTTGCTCGGCCATCATCTGCGACTGTTCGACCCTGGCCGACAGTTCTTCCAGCGTGAACTCGCCCTCCTCGATCTGGCCGCCGTATTCGGTGGCCTGCTGCTGCCACTGGTCGCGTTGCGCGGTCAGCGCGGCCAGCTGCGCCTGCAGGCGGCTGCGCGACTCGATGACGAACTTGATCTGCGCTTCCAGGCTGCCGATTTCGGCGTTGGTCTGGTACAGGCTGCCCTGCGCCGTGTGCAGGCGGTCGCCGGCGGCGAAGTGGCCCTGGCGCATCTGCTCCAGCGACAGCTCGACATTGCGCAGCTTGGCGGTCTGTTCTTCCAGGTCGTTCTGCGCCTGCTCCATCTCGCGGAAGTACTTCTTCTGCTCGTTTTCGGCTTCGACCTTGCGCAGCAGCCACAGCAGCTTTTGCTTTTCTTCCTGGTCCGATTGCAGCTGGTGGAACTTGGTGGCGACGGCGGCCTGGCCTTCCAGCTTCTCCAGGTTCGAGTTCAGCTCGCGCAGGATGTCGTCCACCCGCAGCAGGTTCTCGCGGGTGTCGTGCAGGCGGTTTTCGGTTTCGCGGCGGCGCTCCTTGTACTTCGAGACGCCGGCCGCTTCTTCCAAGAACACGCGCAGTTCTTCCGGGCGCGATTCGATGATGCGGCTGATCATGCCCTGGCCGATGATGGCGTAGGCGCGCGGGCCGAGGCCGGTGCCGAGGAAGATGTCCTGGATGTCGCGCCGGCGCACCGGTTGGCCGTTGATGTAGTAGGTCGAGGTGCCGTCGCGCGTCAGCGTGCGCTTGACGGCGATCTCGGCATACTGGCCCCACTGGCCCGAGGCCTTGCCGTCGTTGTTGTCGAACACCAGCTCGACCGAGGCGCGCCCGGCCGGCTTGCGGTGGGTCGAGCCGTTGAAAATGACGTCCTGCATGGACTCGCCGCGCAGCTCGGAAGCCTTGGACTCGCCCAGCACCCAGCGCACGGCGTCGATGATGTTCGACTTGCCGCAACCGTTGGGACCCACCACGCCAACCAACTGACCCGGCACCTGGAAATTGGTGGGATCAACGAAAGACTTAAATCCCGACAATTTGATGGAAGATAGACGCACGTTGTTATCTGGTGTATGGGCTGGAAAAGTTCACAATAATACCATTTTGCGCTTCAAATCTGGCCGAAAACGCGTCATGGGCCGGGCATGCGTCTATCGTAGCGGGGTTTTGGGTTCGCGCCAAATGGCGCGGGTATAAGGTTGGTCGTGGCCGGACAGCCAGAGCGCCGCCTGGGTGATCCACATTTCGGCCGGCACCGGCTCCACGCGCGGCGCAATCAGCACGATGGGGATACACAGCACCACCAGCAGCCGGCTCAGCGCCATGTGGTGCTCGGTGCTGGCGTACCAGATGAACACCGCCGCCACGGCCAGGCCGAGCAGGCAACCGGTCACCGACTCGGACACCGAATGGGCCTGCACATAGACGCGCGAGATGGAAATGAGCACGGCCAGCAGCACCCCAAGCAAGGTGCCCATGACGCGCCATTGCAGCGGCGACGAGCGGAAGGCCAGATAGAAAGCGACCGGGAACACGGCGGCGGCGCGCATCGCATGGCCGCTGAAGCCCGCGAACTCGACCGATTCCACGCCAATGCCCCAGCCGACGAAGGCCATCTTGGTGGCCACCACCAGCGCCATGCCGATGCCGAACAGCACGCACCACGCGGCCGTCAGCCGCCACGACTTGCCCGCCACCAGCCAGACGGCGATCGCGATTCCTATTGGCCCGGTTACCGCCAGACTCCCCGTCAAACTCAAACCGTGCCACCACATCATCATCTAAAAGCGCCCTATCGTTGTTTTTGCACCGCGTCATTAAAACACATGCGGGCGCATTCTAGCGAAAATTGCCGTGCAACAATAGATCTAGAGCAAAATCGGGTGGTGGCCGACGCGCTCCGGCGGGGCGTGGCATACTGTTGCCATGCTCACCATACTCGGCAAACCTTCCTCCATCAACGTCCGCAAGGTCTTGTGGACGTGCGCGGAAATCGGCCTCGATTACCGCCTGGAGGAATACGGCAGCGGCTTCCAGCCGACCAGCAGGCCGGAATTCCTGCGCATGAATCCCAACGGCATGGTGCCGGTCATCATCGACGACGGCCAGAGCCTGTGGGAATCGAACACCATCTGCCGCTATCTCGCGGGCAAGCATGGCCGCACCGATCTGCTGCCGGCCGAGCCGATGGCGCGCGCCCAGGTGGAAAAATGGATGGACTGGCAGGCCACCGAACTGAACAACGCTTGGCGCTATGCCTTCATGGCGATGATACGGCAGAGTCCCGCGCATGGCGACGCGGCGGCGCTGGTGGCCAGCATGGCGGAATGGAACCGGCTGATGGGCATGCTGGACGCGCACCTGGCGGCGGCCGGGCCGTTCGTCTGCGGCGAGGTGCTGACGCTGGCCGATATCGTGCTCGGCCTGTCGGCCAACCGCTGGCGTTCGATGCCGATGGTGCGGCCCGAGCTGGCGGCCGTCGATGCCTGGTTTGCCCGCCTGAACGAGCGCGACGGCTTCCGCACCCACGGCTGCAACGGCCTCCCCTGACACTTACTTTTGGAGTTTAGCAATGACTGTATCGACCTGGCTGTTGTTCTTATCGGTTTCCCTGGCGGCGGCGTTCAGCCCCGGACCGGGCGTGCTGATGGCGATTTCGACCGCGACCACGATGGGCGCGCGGCGCGCGCTCTACAGCTCAGCCGGCAATGCGCTGGGTGTGTTCATCGTGGCGACCACGGCGGTGGCGGGTCTGGGCTTGTTGTTGAAGACTTCGGCGCTGGCGTTCGGCGCGCTGAAGGTGGCCGGCGCGGCCTACCTGATCTACCTGGGCATCAAGGCCTGGCGCCACGCCAGCCTGGTCACTGAGACGGCGGAGACTGCCGCCACGGTGGCTGCCGAGCCGAACGCGGCCGAAGCCAGCCGCCTCAGCACCTTCCGCGCCGGCCTGCTGGTGGCGGTCAGCAATCCGAAGGCCATTCTGTTCTTCACCGCCGTGTTCCCGCAGTTCATGCCGCCGGATCACGTGGACCCGGTGCGCTTCCTGCTGCTGACGTCAACCTTCACCATCTGCACGCTGCTGTCGCACTTCTTCTACGTGGCGTGCGCATCGTGGCTGAAGCGCAGCGTCAAGCAGAGCATCGCCCGCACCCGCCTGGCCAAGCGCGCCACCGGCGTGATCTTCGTCGGCATGGGCGGCGCCCTGCTGACGTTGACGAACTCGAAGTAAACCGGCAATAAACGGCGGTACAATTCGTTTCATGAATGCCGCCCTCAAAACTTTGCTAGTCGAAGCGCTCAAACTCGATCCGAGCGAGCGCATGGACTTTGTACGGCTGCTACTTGCCAGCCTGAACGAAGACGCCGAGATCGACAAGGCCTGGGCGATTGAGATACAACACCGCATTGCCGATATAGAGAACGGCATTGAGCAAGTCATTCCGATCGCCGATGCCCTGGTTCAAGTCCGCAAAAATCTGGAATGAAACTGGTTGTCGTCCCATCCGCTCTCGCGGAATTGCAGGACGCTGCCGACCACTGACCTTACCCGAACGCCGAGGCTGGCGGGTCGATGGAGGCGTCGTTGTCGGCGCTTCGGGCCAGCGCTTGTGAGAGCGCGACGGCGACCACGCCTTCGCTACGCACCACTTGCACGGTCTGTTCGAGGAAGCGCTTGGCCAGCTGCTCGCCGGACATCGAGAATGCCTCCTGCCGCGCCGCCGTCGAGAAAATGTACAGCGTGCGCAAAGGACTGATCCACGCCAGCTTGACCTTGCGGCTGCCGCCGTCCTCCTGCTCGAACTCCAGCCACATGCCGCGCGTCAGGCTGTCGACTTCGATGGCGGCGTCTTCCTCTTCAGGATCAGGCTGCTGCTGGGCACGTGCTTCGGCGTCCGCCTTGGCGGCCGCGTCGGCTTTGGCTTGCAGCTCCAGGCGCCGCTCGGCCGCCTGCTGCGCCACCTGCATTGAAATTTCCAACTGGCGCTCCGGCGACATCTCCAGCGGTGCGCGCACGATGGAGGCGTGGCACTCGGCCAGCTCGGCAAAGAATTGCAGGCGATCCGCATCCTGCCACTTGATGATGTCCAGCCATTTGTTCAACGTGGTCAGCAGCACCGGCAGCTTGGCGATCAGCTGCCTGCGCTCGTCGGCGTTGAGCTTGGGACGCACGCTCCAGATCAGGTCGTCCATGGTCTTGGTGGCGTTGTTGACGGCACCAGGCTTGTCGTCCTCGATGCTGTAGGCGATGGTCAGCACCGACACCCAGCGCTGTTCCAGGAAGGCCTCCACCACGGCGATCACTTCGCCGGTGCCGATGCGCAGCGCCACGGCGTTCTTGGCCAGCTTGGTCGACTCGGCCATCCGCTCCTGCTTCAGCGCGGCGGCGATGGGTTCGGCGATGGCGGTGGCGGCGGCGCGCTCTTCGGCCTGGATCGATGCCTCCAGTTCATTGACCGCCTCGGTGAACACCGACAGTTCATGATCGTAATCGCGGCCGACGCGGTCGACGCTGCGCTGCATCGCCTGGAACAGCGGGTCTTCCGGTCCCTTGCGCTGCTCCCAGCCCATGCGCGACAGCAGGTCGATCAGGCGGCGCGCCGGATGGGCTTCCTGGAAGAAGAAATTCTTGTCAACCAGCGCGGCTTTCAGCACTGGGATTTGCAGGAAGCGGATCAGGTCGCGGATTTCCAGCGAGATGTTCTGGTCCTGGAAAACGGTATCGAATATCGCCGACAGCAAGTCGATGGTGCTCTCGTCGGTGCGCGACAGGCTGCCCTGCGGCATGCTGGCTTTGATGTTCGGCAGGTAGAAAACGTTGCCGCCCGCCGCGGGTGCGGCATCGACCGCCGCCTTGCCGGACGGCGCCGCTCCGGTGGCGTAACCAGCCACCGCACCCAGCGTGCCGATGGATTCATACGGAACGGCCTTTTGCAGCTGCGCCAGATATGCCAGCAGCGGCTGCTTGGCGCCGATCTGCGACAGGCGCTGCGCGTCTTCGTTGCTGATGGAGTCAGGCAGCAAGCCTTGCGCGGCGCCTTGCACCCAGACGCCGCCGGCGGGAGCGAATCCGCCCGCGGCGACAGCCGGCGCGCCGGCAAATCCGGTCGCAAAACCGGGAGCCATCAGCACGCCGCCCTGAACGCCCTGGGCAACCGCCATGACGCCGTGTGCAGCGCTTGGCGCCGCGCCGTGCCCACCCATGAGGCCGCCAGCTGCAGCCGCCTTGGCACCGGGCTGGCCTGCGCCAGCATCGCCCTGCGCGGCGGCATTCGGCACCCAGGCAGCGCCCGAGTTCAACGCCGACATCGGCAGATCGGGAATGCTCAGGTCTACGCCATGCATCAGGCCATCGGCGATGTTGTCGACGATCGCCCCCGCGGCGGAACCCTCCACATCGCTGGAGGCAAAGAACTGCCGCAACTGCTGCGCCAGCGCCGCCTGGTTGCCGCGCACGCGCGACGGTGCCGCGGCCTTGGGTTTGTCCGCCTTGCGTCCCTTGTGGCCGTCCACCGAGCCGGGCAGTACGCCCTTGCTCTGCAAGGCCAGGTTCAAGGCATCGAGCATCGGACCCAGCTCGATGAACATGCCCGGCTTGATCAGCGGCTGCAACAGCGGCGCGGCAGCGGCCTCGGTATCGAATTCGGTCCAGGCCTGCTGCAAGGCGACCAGGAACACGTCGGGCCGGAATGGATTCTGGCTGACGCGCAGGATATCGCGATCCAGCAGGAAGGCCAGGCGCACGTTCAGCGTTTGCAACTGGTCCGAATACAGGCTCTCGAACGGTTTGCTGACGCCGCTGAGCGCGACCTTGTTGTCCATCTCCTCGAACGGCACCAGCGACAGCGGCTGCTCGGCTTCGCGTACTTTGCCCTTGAGCGCCGGCGACAGCTCGGCGATCTCGCGCCGCAGCGCCTTCTCCAGCGTGGCGGACGCCAGGTGCAGGAAGGCGAAGTTGCGGTTGCGTAGCTGGTTGCCGGCGCGGATGCGCTGCTGCATGGTGCGCGGATCGCCGCCGGTGGCGTCGATCAAGGCGCCGGCCAGGCGGGTGGCCAGGTCCAGGTACTGGTCGCTGGCGTGCTTGGTGGCGATGCCGATCAACTCTTCCAACAAGGCATGCCGCGGCGAGACCGTCTTTTTCGGCAATGCGGGCGTTGTGGAAGTTGCAACCATGGTGTGACCTGCTTTTGATAGGGGAGTCCGTTTACGCCATTCTTACACATTCTTTCCACATGGCAATACCGGAAAGGAAAGACTGTGCAATATTTCGCGTATTTTTCTGTTTTCCCACAACTTTTATAGCATGAAACCCAGTATTGACGGGGCGCAAAGGACAAGATTGAAGTTTCCCTAACATAACAATTCCCTTCCGTCGCCAGCGAGATACTGCCTTGAAATTCCTGCATAACCTGGAAATCTCCAGCAAGCTGCTGGCCGCCTTCGCCGTGCTGCTCGGCCTGACTACCCTGCTGGGCCTGAGCACCCTGGCCCGCATGGGCCATATCGACGACGCCTCCGCCGAATTGTCCGGCAAATGGCTGCCACAGACTATAGCAGTGCTGTCCCTGCGCAACGATTTGCAGGAGGTGCGCAAGCTGGAATATGTGGTCGCCGGCGACAAGGACAGCATCGCCGACGCCGACCGCAAGCTGGCCGTGGCGCACGCCGCCCTGCGCGACCATGCCGGCCTGCTGGCGCGCCTGCTGGCGGCAACGCCGCAACGGCCGCAAGGCGCGGAGCTGCTGCGCCTGGCGACCGCCTACGCCGCCGAACATGATCGCTTGATCGCCCAGCTCGCCGAGGGCAAGAAGGACCAGGCAACAGCCCTGCTCAAGGGCCGTTCGCAACAAACGCTGGATGCCGTGGACGGCCAGCTCGACAAGCTGCTGGCGGCGCAAACGGCCGGCAGCCAGCAGGCGGCGCGCGCGGCCGACGAACTGTACGATGGCGCCCGTCTGATCACCTTGAGCACGCTAGGCATGGCGGTCTTCGGCGGCGCCTTGCTGGCGCTGTGGCTGGCCCGCTCGATCTCGGCGCCGCTGCAGCGGGCGATGCAGGCGGCGCAACGCATCGCCGGCGGCGACCTCAGCACCCGCATCGGCGTCACCGCCAACAGCCAGACCGGCAAGCTGCTGCAAGCGATGCAGCATATGAACGACAGCCTGCTGGCCATCATCGGCCAGGTGCAGCAAGGCGCCCGCGCCATCGACGGCGCCGCGCGCGAGATCGCCGAGGGCAATTTGAACCTGTCGACCCGCACCGAACAACAGGCCGCCTCGCTGGAGGAAACCGCGTCGTCGATGGAGCAGCTGACGGCCACCGTCAAGCAAAACGCCGAGCATGCGATGCAGGCCAACAAGCTGGCGCTGTCGGCGTCGGCGGTGGCGCTGCGCGGCGGCGCCGACGTCGAGCAGGTGGTCGGCACGATGGCGTCCATCAACGACAGCTCGCGCAAGATCGCCGAGATTATCGGCGTCATCGATGGCATCGCCTTCCAGACCAATATCCTGGCCTTGAACGCCGCGGTGGAGGCGGCCCGCGCCGGCGAACAGGGGCGCGGCTTCGCGGTGGTGGCGTCGGAAGTGCGCAACCTGGCCCAGCGCAGCGCGGCGGCCGCCAAGGAGATCAAGGAATTGATCGACGATTCGGTCGACAAGGTGGCGCGCGGCACCCAATTGGCCGACCAGGCGCGCAACACGATGGACGAGGTGGTCGGCAGCGTCAAGCGCGTGACCGGACTGATCGGCGAAATCGCCGACGCCAGCGCCGAGCAAACCGCCGGTCTCGAGCAGGTCAACCAGGCAGTGGCGGAGATGGACCAGGCCACCCAGCAGAACGCCGCCCTGGTCGAGCAGGCGACCTCGGCAACAGCCGCGATGCAAGCCGAGACGGGCAAGCTGAGCGAGGCGATCGGCGTGTTTTCCGCCCCGGGCGAGCCGGCCGCGCCTCCTGCCCTTGCCGCCGGGCTGGCCGCGCCGGCAAGCCGGATGTCGCAAGCCGGCGGACGCCGCCCGCCGTCGCCGCCTCGGCCGGCGCGGGACCTGGCGCCCGCAGCGGCGCGCCGCAAAGCCGCGCCCGCCGCGCGTCCGCCGCTGAGCGGCCACAACAGCAAGGAAGTGGAATGGGAGGAATTTTAAGACGCCGGCAAGGCGTACTCCTACACGCCACCAAGAGAAATTCCGATAGCGATCACCGGATCTCGCCCGCATCATTGCGATACCAAAAACGCGCCGGAATGCAAGCGCCGACGCGGTTCTGGCGAGCACGTTCTTTCATTTTCGCAAAGGAATCGACATGAACTCGAATCAAAAAGGTGGCAGTAGCAAGCAGGGCTCGGATCAGGGCAGCAGCAAGCAGTCGGGCGGCCAGGGTTCGTCCGGCGGATCGCGCGGCAGCAGCAGCGGCGGCACCCAGGGCGGCACCCATGAGCAGCACGTGGAAGCCGGCCGTCAAAGCCACAAGAACGACGGCAAGCAGCCCGGCAATAAAGACCGCTAAGTAGGCCGGCGCGGTCCTTGCGGCGCCGTCTGCGGGCGCCGCAACCGCCTCAAATATTCGTCACGCGCTGCCCGCGCGGTGGCACGAAGTCCTTCACCGCATTGACCATCCCCACTTTCAAGCCTTCGGCCGCCGTCAGGTGCAGGTCGGAATACTCGTGGATGCGCCAGTGCTCGTCGGCGAATTCCACGTGGTCGCGCAGGATCTGCTCGGTGCGCGCGTCGTCGGCCTGCAAGCCTTCGACGATGATGCGCAGCGCGTCCGGCCGGGCGCCGTGCGGCGCGCTGGCGTGCGACTTGTGCACCATGAAGCGCGCCGTGTCGCTGGCGTAGCGCTCGCCGCCGGCCAGGAACAGGATCACCGCGATCGAGGCCACCGCGCCGGCGTTGTAGGTGATGATCTTGATCGGCAGCTTGCTCAGGTAGTTGTACAGGCAAATGCCGTCGCTGACGTAGCCGCCGTTGGACTGGATCAGGATGTGGGCGGTGCTGATGCGGTCTTCGGTCATGTCGGCGACGGCGTCAAAGACGCGGCGCACCATGTCGCTGTTGACATCGCCGGACAGGGTGAACCACGCGTGGCCCTCGTAAGTAGTGGAATCTTGGCTCATGGCTGGGCTCTCGAATAAGTGTGATTTATTCTAGCAAATAGTTGTCTTTCGGGTCTTATTATTGCATTTCATTCGTGCGGCGCCCGCGCCCGCCTGAAACAGGCTGCAGATTGACAACAAGGTACTTCTGACATATATTCCCGAGTCTTGATCGGGAGAGGGCAAACCAGCTTTGCCGCCGAAGGGGCACTACCCAAAAACTCTCAGGCAAAAGGACCGATCAAGGGACCAGCGCGGCTGTCGGATGGAGAAATTCGACGGGATGCCAACTGGACCAACTCTGGAGAGCGGCCGCGGCGCAAGCTGGCGGCCCACCGAAGGGGCGCACGGGAACCAGGAGCCAGGCTCCTCCCGTAATCTCTCAGGTACCAAGGACAGAGGGGTCTGCGATCATTGTGGAATCAGCTTGTGTTGAGCGTTTCCTTGTATGTTCTGTTAACCCCTATTCGAATTGGACCGAGGAATTATGTCGCTCAAAGCCACCCCACTCAATAATGCCCACCGCGCAGCCGGCGCCAAGATGGTCGATTTCGGCGGCTGGGACATGCCGGTCAACTACGGCTCCCAGATCGAAGAACACAATGCGGTGCGCACCGACGTCGGCATGTTCGACGTCGCCCACATGTGCGTGGTCGACATCAAGGGCGACAATGTGCGCGGCTTCCTGCGCGGCCTGCTGGCCAACAACGTCGACAAACTGCAGGTATCGGGCAAGGCGCTGTACTCGTGCATGCTGAACCCACAGGGCTTCGTGATCGACGACCTGATCGTCTACTTCATCAACGAGAGCTGGTTCCGCCTGGTGGTCAACGCCGGCACCGCTGAAAAAGACGTGGCCTGGATGCAGCAGCACAACGCGGCCACCAAGGCCGGCCTGACCATCACCCAGCGCCGCGATGGCGCCACCGCAGCTGGCTCCCCTATGGCCTTGATCGCCGTGCAAGGCCCGAACGCCCGCGCCAAGGTGTGGCAAGTCATCCCGGAATCGAAGGAAGGCACGGCCGACATGAAGCCGTTCAACGTCGCCTTCGCCCACAGCGCCACCTTCGGCGAGGCGATGATCGCCCGCACCGGCTACACCGGCGAAGACGGCTTTGAAATCGGCGTCGCCGCCGAGCAGGCCGAGCACCTGTGGAACGCGCTGGTCGCCGCGGGCGTCAAGCCGGCCGGCCTGGGCGCGCGCGACACGCTGCGCCTGGAAGCCGGCATGAACCTGTACGGCCAGGACATGGACGAAACCGTCAACCCGCTGGACGCCGGCCTGGCCTGGACCATCGACCTGGTCGCCGAGCGCGACTTCATCGGCAAGGCAGCGCTGCAAACGATGGGCCAGAACGCCCAGTTCGTCGGCCTGATCCTGCGTGAAAAAGGCGGCGTGCTGCGCGCCCACCAGAAGGTGGTCGTAGCCGGCACCGACGCGGTCGGCGAGATCACCAGCGGCACCTTCAGCCCGTCGATGCAACAGGCGATCGCCCTGGCGCGCGTGCCCAACGGCGTGGCCGTCGGCGACACCGTGCACGTCGAGATCCGCGACAAGAAACTGGCCGCGTCGGTGGTCAAGCTGCCGTTCGTGCGCAACGGTAAAATCCTGGCTGTTTAATTTTCGAACCACCCTATCACCCTTCTGGAGCCTTACATGAACATTCCTGCCGACCTGAAGTACACCGAATCCCACGAATGGGTACGCGCTGAAGCTGACGGCACCGTCACCGTCGGCATCACCGAGTTCGCACAGGATGCGCTGGGCGATATCGTCTTCGTTGAACTGCCAAAAGTCGGCACGACCTACGGCGCCGGCGACGACGCCGCCGTGGTGGAATCGGTCAAAGCGGCCAGCGACATCTACGCGCCGATCGCCGGCGAAGTCGTGGCCGTCAACGACGACGTGGTCAACACGCCTGAGTCGATCAACGCCGATGCCTACAGCGCCTGGCTGTTCAAGATCAAGCCGGCCGACGCCGCCGCGATCAACGGCCTGCTGGACGCCGCCGCCTACGGCAAGACCACCGACGCGTAATACGCCCCGTCCTTCCCGCGCACGCGGGAAGGACGCATCGCACCATTCCTCATACTGCCCTCGCCCATATCATGACCCGCACCAGCCTGACCCAACTCGAAGCCCGCGATGCGTTCATCGCCCGCCACATCGGCCCTGACGCCGCCGAACAGGAAGCCATGCTGTCGGTACTCGGCTACGCCTCGCGCGCAGCCCTGATCGACGCCCTGGTCCCCTCCAACATCCGCAACAAAGGCGCACTGCCGCTGGGCGCGTATTCGCAGCCGATGCCGGAACAGGAAGCGCTGTCCAAGCTGAAAAAAATCGCCTCGAAGAACAAGGTGCTCAAGTCGCTGATCGGCCAGGGCTACTACAACACCGTCACGCCTGGCGTGGTGCTGCGTAACATCTTCGAAAACCCGGCCTGGTACACCGCCTACACCCCGTACCAGCCGGAGATTTCGCAAGGCCGCCTGGAAGCGATCCTGAACTTCCAGCAGACCATCACCGACCTGACCGGCATGGGCATCGCCAACGCCTCGATGCTGGACGAAGGCACGGCCGCCGCTGAAGCGATGACGCTGATCCAGCGCGTGGGCAAATCGAAATCGACGGTGTTCTACGTGGCCGACGACGTGCTGCCGCAAACCCGCGAAGTGATCGAGACCCGCGCCAAGCCGCTGGGCATCGAAGTGAAGACCTTCCACCCGGCCGAACTGTCGGCAGTGGGCGAGTGCTTCGGCGTGCTGCTGCAATACCCGGGCGTGAACGGCGTGGTGCGCGATTACAAGGCCGGCGTTGAAGCCATCAAGGCCAAGGGCGCGATGGTGGTCGTCGCCGCCGACCTGCTGGCGCTGACCATGTTGACGCCTCCGGGCGAATGGGGCGCGGACGTGGTGGTTGGTAACAGCCAGCGCTTCGGCGTACCGCTGGGCTTCGGCGGCCCGCACGCAGGCTACCTGTCGACCCGCGATGAATTCAAGCGCAGCATGTCCGGCCGCCTGGTCGGCGTCACCATCGACGCCCAAGGCAACAAGGCCTACCGCCTGGCGCTGCAAACCCGCGAGCAGCACATCCGCCGCGAAAAAGCCACGTCGAACATCTGCACCGCGCAGGTGCTGCTGGCCGTGATGGCGTCGATGTACGCCGTCTACCACGGCCCGAAAGGCCTGCTGCAGATCGCCCAGCGCGTGCACCGCTACACCGGCGTGCTGGCCGCCAACCTGAAGACGCTGGGCTACACCGTCATCAACGACAGCTTCTTCGACACGCTGACCGTGGCCGTCAAGAGCGCCGAACAGCTGCATGCATCGGCCCACTCGCACGGCGTCAACCTGCGCGTGATCGACGCCACCCACGTCGGCGTATCGCTGGACGAGACCACCAGCCGCGAAGACATCGCGCTGTTGTGGACCGTGTTCGCGCATCCGGTCGGCGGCCCTGCCCATGGCCCGGACTTCGATGGCGTGGAAGCTGCCGTTGCAGAAGCCTTCCCGGCATCGCTGTCGCGCACCAGCGCCTACCTGAGCCACCCGGTGTTCAACCGCTACCACTCCGAAACCGAAATGCTGCGCTACCTGCGCAGCCTGGCGGACAAGGACCTGGCGCTGGACCGCACCATGATCCCACTGGGTTCGTGCACCATGAAGCTGAACGCGACGTCCGAGATGATCCCGGTCACCTGGCCGGAGTTCTCCAACATCCACCCGTTCGCACCGGACGCGCAAACCGTCGGCTACCGCGAAATGATCTCGCAGCTGGAAGAGATGTTGTGCGCGCTGACCGGCTACGCCGCCGTCTCGCTGCAGCCTAACGCCGGTTCGCAGGGCGAGTACGCCGGCCTGCTGGTGATCCAGGCTTACCACCAGTCGCGTGGCGAAGGCCATCGCAACATCTGCCTGATTCCATCGTCGGCGCACGGCACCAACCCGGCATCGGCCAACATGGTCGGCATGCAGGTGGTGGTCACCGCCTGCGACGCCAGCGGCAACGTCGACCTGGCCGATCTGAAAGCGAAAGCCGAACAGCACTCGAAGAACCTGGCCTGCGTGATGGTGACCTACCCATCGACCCACGGCGTGTTCGAAGAAGGCATCCAGGAACTGTGCGAAATCGTCCATGGCCACGGCGGCCAGGTCTACATCGACGGCGCCAACATGAACGCGCTGGTTGGCGTAGCGGCTCCGGGTTCGTTCGGCGGCGACGTCTCGCACCTGAACCTGCACAAGACCTTCTGCATTCCTCACGGTGGTGGCGGTCCTGGCGTCGGTCCTATCGGCGTCGGCGCGCACCTGGCGAAGTTCCTGCCTAACCAGCGTTCGAACGGCTACATCCGCGACAACGCCGGCATCGGTGCGGTCAGCGCCGCGCCATACGGTTCGGCCAGCATCCTGCCGATTTCGTGGATGTACATCGCGATGATGGGCGCGGAAGGCCTGACCGCCGCGACCGAAACCGCGATCCTGAACGCCAACTACATCGCGCGCCGTTTGTCGCCGCACTTCCCTGTGCTGTACTCGGGCCACGACGGCCTGGTGGCGCACGAGTGCATCATCGACCTGCGTCCGCTGCAGGATGCCACCGGCATCAGCAACGAAGACGTGGCCAAGCGCCTGATGGACTTCGGCTTCCACGCGCCGACCATGAGCTTCCCGGTACCGGGCACGCTGATGATCGAGCCGACCGAGAGCGAATCGAAGGTCGAGATGGACCGCTTCATCGATGCGATGATCGCCATCCGCGGCGAGATCGCCAAGGTTGAAAGCGGCGAGTTCGACAAGCTGGACAACCCGCTCAAGTTCGCGCCGCACACCGCCGAGGTGCTGACCGCCGACCAGTGGGAGCGCAAGTACAGCCGCGAAGTGGCGGCCTACCCTGTGCCGTCGCTGCGCAAGCAGAAGTACTGGCCGCCGGTCGGCCGCGCCGACAACGTCTACGGCGACCGTAACCTGTTCTGCGGCTGCGCGCCGATGAGCGACTACGAGTAATTGACGGGTCATTGACGAGACACGCGGTTCGCCGCGCCATCTGCGAAACGCAGGCGAACCCAACGGTTCGGCCTGCGTTTTTTTATGCCCGATAAGTTTTTATCGCATGTGATTGACTCCATTTCACATGTCAGATATTCTTTACACATGAAATCGAAAACGCCTCCTAACGGAGATCAATTGCTGAGCATGCTCGCGGCGCTGTCCAACCCGCACCGCCTGCGCATCATTGCCATGCTGAAGTCCAGCGGACGCAATTATGTGAGCCAGCTGGCGCGCGAGCTGGGTATCAGCCGCCCCTTACTGCATCTGCATTTGCAGAAGCTGGAGGATGCCGGCCTGGTCGCCAGCGTGATGGAACTGTCGGCGGACGGCAAGGCGCTGAACTATTTTGACGTAACCAACTTCGACTTCCAACTGACTCCGGCGGCGATCGCCGAAGCGGCCAAGTCGCTGTCCACCAACCCTGAATAATCGAGACAATTATGGACGAAAATGTATATCTGTTGACGATCGGCCTGCCGCTGCTGGCGATCGTGGTGGTTGCGGCGATGCGCCACTTTTCGGCCATCCAGCAGGCCAGGCTGCGCTTTTCCCATGAAGAAGCGTATCGTGTGATCGCCGAAAAGGCCGTCGCGGCGCACACCGAGGCCGCTGCCTCGCTGGCGTCCATGGATGCCACCTTGTCCGAGTTGAAATCGCGCGTTACGGCAATCGAGAAGATCCTGAAAGAAGTCGAGTAATCCCCTGCCAACACCACCTGGAGCCTCCAATGAACGAAGTTTCACTAGTACGTCTGTATATGCTGAGAGCTGTATATCTGATTATCGCCGTGGGACTGGGCATGCTGGTGTGGCCAGGCGTGATCCATCACGACAAGCCGTGGAGTTTGTGGCCGGGCGTGGTCAACTGCATGCTGGCGGCGTTCGGGGCGCTGTGCGCGCTGGGCGTGCGCTATCCCCTGCAGATGCTGCCGGTGCTGCTGTGGGAGCTGACGTGGAAAACCATCTGGATGCTGGTGGTCGCCCTGCCCGCATGGCGCTCGGGCACGATGGATGAAGGCACGATGGAAGTCCTGATGCAATGCACGGTGGTGGTGATCATCCCGATCGCCATGCCATGGGGTTACGTCATCAAGAAATACCTGCGACAGTCCGGCGACCGCTGGTCCAGCACGCAGCCCGGCATCCGTCAAGGAGCCTAAGCCTTCCGCGCGCCCCATCCTGCGGCGTCCTATTTGTGCGCAATAAACATTTGGGCTTCCGTCGCATCGTGGCTCACCAGCTTATCGCCAAACCACATGTGGTAGCCGGTCGGCGTGCGCTCGTAGTGCAAGACACTCGGTGGGAGAATGAGCTGGCAAGGCAAGCGCTCATCGAGTTCCGATAAGCTGGCAGGATAACGTCCGAGCGAAGCACGATATCTTGCCAACGCCACCCGCGCCTCCTCCCCACGTTCGTAGCATTCGTTTTGAGCATATATTCCCTCGACGGCGCCACCGATCCATACCCCGATAGAAACGAACAAAATCGCGAACGGCGCGAGCAAAGCACTCCATTTCCGCCAGCCCCACAGCATGAACGGCAGAATAACCGCCGCAGGCAGTCCCGCAAGCAAGCCATTGATGGAAACCAATTCGGTATTGTGTTCGCCGAGCCAGTAGCTCACTAGCAAAGTGACCATCACGAGCAGCGTGATGAACGTCCAGCGGCGACTCAATTGCGCACCGACGCCAGGCGCAGGCGCACCACGCGGGGCGAGCCGTCGGGCAGTTTGGGGGGCGGCTCCATGCCCTCGTCCAGTTTGAACATCGCCACCGCCTCCGATAGATTGACCGCCTGCCGCTGCAAGCTCGATGCCGCGCTGGCGGCTTGCTCCACCAGCGCCAGCTTCTGCTGCGTCACCTGGTCCATCTCGACGATGGCCTGATGCATGCCCTGCAAGCCCTGCGCCTGCACCGCGCTGGCGGTGCTGACCTGGTCGATGATATCCCCCACCTGCTGCACCGACGCCACGATCTCCGCCATGCTGCTGCCGGCTTCCTCCACCGAGCGGCTGCCGCCCTCGATCTCCGCCACCGACTCGGCGATCAAGGCCTTGATCTCCTGCGCCGCCGTGGCCGAACGCTGCGCCAGCGTGCGCACCTCGCCCGCCACCTGCGCGAAACCCTCGCCATGCTCACCCGCGCGCGCCGCCTCCACCGCCGCGTTCAAGGCCAGCAGATTGGTCTGGAAGGCGATGCCGTCGATCACGCCGACGATCTCCACCACCTTGCGCGAGCTGCCGCGGATCGCCGCCATCGTCACCACCAGCCGCTGCACCACGCTGCCGCCGCGCACCGCGAAGTTGGTGGCGCAGCGCGCCAGCTGATTGGCCAGTTGCGCGTTGTTGGCGGTCTGGGTCACGGTGGCGCTCAGCTCCTGCATCGAGCTGCTGGCTTCCTCCAGCGTGCTGGCCTGCGCCTCGGTGCGCTGGGTCAGGTCGACATTGCCCTGCGCGATCTCGCGCGAGGCTGTGTCGATCGACTGCGCCGACGCCAGGATGGTCTTGAGCGTGGTGTTCAAGTTGCGGATGCTGGTGTCCAGCGCGCGCGAGGTCTCGGCGATTTCGTCCTTGCCGTAGACCCGGTTCTTCACCGTCAGATTGCCCTCGGCCAGGTCGATGGCGGCCGCGCCGATTTCGCTCACTTCCTTCAACATCGCCCGCCGCACTGCCATCGTCACCAGCAGCGACAGCGTGATCGACAGCACCACCACCGCCGGCATCACGGTCGACAGCGTCCTGAATTCGGCCTCGGCGTCGTTGTAGGCGCGCGCGCTGAGCGCCTGCTCCAGCCGCGACAACTCCTCCAGCCGCCGCGCCACCACGTCGAACGCCCGCTCGGCCTTGGACATGGCGTTGGTCGCCATCGATTGATCGGCCATGCTCAACTCGATGACGTCGCCGATCGCCTTCACATACAGCGTATGCGCCGCCTGCGATTGGGCGACGAAGCGGCGCTCGGCCGGATCGCCCTGGGTCGCCATCTCCAGCTGCGCGAACTGGCGGTCCAGCGCGGCGTGGCGGGCGTGGATGTCGCGCACCAGCGCATCGATGCGCGCCGGCGAGAAGCTGGCGTTGATCCAGGTGAGCAGCTGGTAGATCTCGGTATGCGCGCGGTTGGCGCCCGCCACCAGGTCGGCGGCCGCCTTGAGCCGCACGGCACGTTGCTGCACCAGGTCGTCCAGCCGGTGGTTTTGCCGCACCAAGCCGACGAAGGCGCCGGCCGACAGCGCGATCAGCAGGATCAGCACCACCCCAGGCGCCAGCAGCAGCTTGGGCCCTATCCGCAGTTTGCTGAGCATGTCCACGGCTTAGTGCTTGTAGATGCCGGCTTCCAGCGAGACGTCACCGACCCGCAGCACATAGGTGCTCTTGGCCTCCACCTTGCCCGTCTGCGGATTGCGGAACTTGTAGTCGACCCAGCCGGAGCCCTTGCCCCTGGCCAGCGCCAGCATCTCCTGGCGGAACGGCTTGCCGTCGGCGTCCGGCACGTCCAGCAGGTTCTTGCCGATCAGCGCCGTGGTCGGATGGGCGACGGTGATGCCCTCCAGGTCGCGCATGGCCAGGTACAGGGTACCCTGGTTGAATTCCGGGTCCTTGTGGTTGATGCGGACGATCATCTCGGCCTTGCCGTGCGCGCGCATGAACTGCGCACCCTTCTCGGCCAGCGCGACCGCATCTTTCTCATTGGGGGCGGCGTGCACGCACACAGAACTCAACAACATGGCAATACCGAATAAAGCGCGCATGATTCACTCCGGCAGGTAAGATGTTGTAATCTACGCCGCATGCAACGGCGCAATCTTGCGCTTAGTCAAGGCCAACCACAGGACGTTCATGAAAGCATCGATCAAGGCAGCGCTCATCTCGGCGTTGGTGTTTCCCGGACTGGGCCACCTGTTCCTGCGCCGCGGCATGCGCGGCCTGCTGTTCATCGTGCCGGCGCTGCTGGCGGCCGGCTACCTGCTGCGCACCACGCTGGCCTTGGCCGCTACCCTGGTCGACGACATCAACAGCGGCACGCTGCCGCTGGACCCGCTGCTGATCGTCGAGCGCGTGCACAGCTCCGGCATCGACAACCCGGCCACCAACCTGGCGGCGCTGGTCTGCATCGTCTGCTGGATCGGCTCGGTGCTCGACGCGCTGTGGCTGGGACGCCACCGCTAGCGGCGCGCAAGGGGGTACAATCGGCCGGCGCCCTCCCGCGCCGCCACTGACCTGAAAGGATGCGCCATGCCCCCTGTCTCGTTCGCCCGCCACGCCCTGCCCGCCATCGCCGCCCTGCTGCTTGCCGTGGGCAGCGGCGCCGCCCAAGCTCAAGCCTCCGCCATCCACCGCACCGTGGTCAAGAAAGCCGACGTCTCGGTGCCCGGCCGCGAGGCGGTCGTCGCCCGGGTCGAACTGGACGCCGGCGCCACCGCCGGCCGCCACTCGCATCCCGGCGACGAGATCAGCTACGTGCTGGAAGGCGAAGGTGAGTTGCGCATCGACGGCGAAGACCCGCGCCGGGTCAAGGCCGGCGAAGCCTTCGTGATCCCGGCCGGCACCATCCACGACGCCATCAACGTCGGCAACGGTCCGCTCAAGCTGGTCGGCGTGTACGTGGTCGAGAAAGGCAAGCCGCTGGCCACGCCGGCCAAATAGTGTCATCACGATTTCATCTGCGGGCGTTAGAGTGGCAATCTACGCCTTCGTTGAAACTGAGTTCCGATGACCTTTGCGCCACTCCAGGCCTGTGCCGCCGCTTGCGTGCTCGCCAGCCTGCTGGCTTGCCCCGCCGCCCACGCCGGCCGTCCGATGACGGTCGACGACGCCGCCATCGCCGCCCCCGGAACATGCCAGCTGGAGACTTACGTTCTGCGCGCCGAGCACCTGGCCGAATACTGGGCCACGCCAGCCTGCAACGTCGGCGGCGCCTGGGAACTGGCGGTCGGCGGCGCCTGGGCCGACGATAGCTCCGGCCCGCGCAGCCAGACCACGCATCACTTCCGGCTGCAGGCCAAGACCGTGTTCAAGCCACTCGAGACCAACGGCTGGGGCCTGGGCCTGGTGCTGGCCGACCAGTTCCGCGCCGGCCGCAGCGGCGATGGCGACTTGTCGCTTAACGTGCCGCTCAGCCTATCGCTGCGCGACGACGCCGTGCTACTGCATGTGAACGCCGGCATCATGCATGCGGAGACCGGCCGCCAGCACCATGCCACCTGGGGTAGCGGCGCCCAGTTCCGGCTGGACGAACGCCACAGCCTGACGGCCGAAGTCTACGGCCGCCAGCACAGCGGCTCGCGCTTCCAGTTCGGCATCGCCCGCGCGCTGATCCCGGACCGCTGGCAGATCGACGCCACCTGGGGCCGGCGCCTGACGCGCGGCGGCGGCGAAGCGATGGTCACGCTGGGACTGGTGCTCCAGTCCCGTTAGCCGGCTGGCGTCAGGCCAGCAGCCGGCCGGCCGGCAACACCGCCGGCAGCGCCATCAGGCGTAGCCAACGCCAGCGCAACACCAGCAAGGTCACCAGCAAGACGGCGCCGCCGATCCAGAACAGCGGCAACTGCGGAAAGTCGTTCTCCACCGCCAGCGCGACCAGATAGGCCAGCATCGATACAAACGTCCAGGCCAGCGTCGTCATCTGGGTGTGCGACGCCGGCGTGGCCGCGTAGTCACGCAGCAGGACGCAGGAAAACGGCAGCAGCAGCGCCGCCAACAAGAAGGTGGAGCCGTAGATCCTCGGCGCGCCAAGCAACAGCATGTCGACCAGGAAGGCGACGCTGCAGGCCAGCAGCCACACGCGCAGGAAACGCGCCAGCAAGGCGGCGCCCAGCATGCGGTTGACCTGTGCCGCGCCGGGCGCGCCCGGCGCCAGGAAGAACAGCGCCTGCTCCGCGCCGTGACGGCTGGCGCTCTTGAGCAGGTCGGCCGCGTACAACACCACCGCCACCAGCAGGCAAATCTGCATGACGAAGGTGCGCATCATATCCCGCACGGCGGGCGTATCGCCGCCGGCGTACAGCACCACGCCCGCGGCCACCGCCGTCACCAGCAACAGATAAACCAGATAGCCGCCCTCATACGCGGTCGGGCCCAGTGTGTGCATCAGCATGCGCGCCGGCGCGGTGCCGCGCTGGCTGTCGCGGCGCAGCGTGGCGCTGTAACCGAAGCGCAGCAACATGCTGAAACGGTTGCGGGCGCCGGCATCCTCCCGTTTCAGCAGGTCGCCCTGGAAGCGCCGTAACAGCGCCGCGTGGCGCGCATGCCAGGCCCAGTGCCGGTCGCCGCCGCGTGGAAACAGCAGCTGTATGCCGGCCGCGCCCAGCGCGGCCACGGCGATCAGGCCCATGCCCGCCAGCGCCGGCTCGCCCAACACGGCCAGGCTTGGCCACAGCGCCGCCAACCTGGCCTTCAGCGACAACGAGCCGAAGATGATCACTGCGGGCAGGAACGCCAGCACCGTGTAGCGCTGCGCGTACAGCATGTAGCAGAAAAAGGCCCCGGCGCCGACCAGCGCATAGCCAAAATGCCCGAACACCGCCGCCGCCATCGCCGCCACCGCCAGCGCGCATGCCGCGAACAGCGCCACGGTCAGCACGATCAGCCGCCGCCGCAGCTGTGGCACCAGGCAGGCGTTGGTCGGGTGATTTTGCCGCACGGCGCTTTTCAGGTACTCGCCACTCCACATCACGATCAGCATCGCCGCCATGCCGAGCGGCGCCTGCCACGCCAGCTCCATGTGCGAACGCAGGCTCAATACCAGCAGCGCCACCACCAAAGCGCCCAGTCCCAGCAAGGCGCTGATGCGCACCATCATGCGGTTGGCGCAGCGGTCGCGCACCACCTGCAGCAGCAGTTGTGCATAGGCGCCGTTCATTTGGTCACCTCGACGAACAAGTCTTCCAGGCTCAGGGTCTCCACCCGCAGGTCCGGGCCGGCCCGCAGCTCGGCCGCCTCCTGCCCGCTCAGGCGCGCCAGGATGCTGACGCCGCCGCTGCGGTCCTGCTGGCGGCGGATCTCGTCGCGGAACTGCAGGCGCGCCAGCGCCGCCGCCGAGCCGGTGATGCGGTGCGCGCTTTCCAGCAGCTCGTCGAGCGGCGCCTGCAGCGTGATCTTGCCGCCCTGGAGAAAGGCCACGTCCAGCGCCACCCGTTCCAGGTCCGACAGGATGTGGGTGGAGAAGACCACCGTCGTATCGCATTCGATCACGCCGTCCACCAGCTCGTGCAGGAAATCGCGGCGGCCGACCGGATCGAGGCTGGCCACCGGCTCGTCCAGCACCAGCAGCCTGGGGTCGTGCGCCAGCGCGCGGATGATGGACAGGCGCTGCTTCTCGCCGCCGGACAGGCGGCCGATCTGCTGGTGGCGCGCCGCGCCGGCGAAGCCCCAGCGCTCCAGCAGGCCGGCCACTTTGTCGGCGTTCCAGTGCGGGTACAGGGCCTTGAAGTAGTCCAGCATCTGCACCGGCGTCAGCCACTCGAACAGTTCCGACTTCTGCGGCACGTAGCCGATCCAGGCGCGCGCCTGGTCGCCCAGCTGCGTGGCGGGCTGGCCGAACAGCGTGCTGGCGCCGGCATCGGCTTCGCGCAGGCCGAGCAGGCATTCGAGCAGGGTCGATTTGCCGGCGCCGTTGCGGCCCAGCAGGCCGATCACCTTGCCGGGCGCGATGTCCCAAGTCACCCCCTGCAACACCTGCTGGCCGCCGAAGGATTTATGCAGGTTGGCGACATTGACGATCGATGGATTCATGGTTCTTCCTTGAGGATTTTATTGAACAGGGCAAGTACGGCATCGGGATCAAGCTCCAGCTGGCGCGCCTCCTCGGCGGCCCGTTCCAGCGTGGGCCGCAACAGGGCCTCGCGTTCACGGGCGCTGTGCGCCCCGCGCTCGGCCACCAGCATGCCGATGCCGCGGCTGCGCGACAGCAGGCCTTCGGTCTCCATCATGTTGTAGGCCTTGGACACGGTCATCGGATTGACCGCCAGCGCCAGCGCCACCTCGCGCACCGACGGCAGCACGTCGCCCGGCGCCAGCACGCGGGCGGCCAGCAGGCGGCGGGTCTGCTCGATCAGCTGGCGATAGATCGGCTCGGACGAGCCGGTCGCAATCGAGTACAGGGAGGCGGAGTGGGAGGTCATCGCTTTGTATCGGTGTATTAGTTGACTAATACATTATGCCGAAAAACGCCCCGTGTCAAACAAAATCGGAGGAAAAAAAACGCCGGTGCAGGACGCACCGGCGCTATGCGGCGTGCTTACACCAGCTTGGCCGAGTGCTCGCGGGTGGCGTGGAATTGCAGCTTGGGCCAGCGTTCCTGCGTCAGGCGCAGGTTGACGCCGGAGGTGGCCAGGTAGGCCAGGTTGCCGGCGGCGTCGTAGGCGACGTTGTGGCCCAAGGCGTCCTCAAAGTCCGACAGCGCCTTCTTGTCGTCGCTGGACACCCAGCGCGCGCTGCTGATGCTGGTGCCTTCAAACACCGCGTCGACGCCGTACTCGTTCATCAACCGGCTGGCGACCACTTCGAACTGCAGCACGCCGACCGCGCCCAGTACCAGCTCGCCGCCCTGCACCGGCTTGAAGACCTGCACCGCGCCCTCCTCGCCCAGCTGCTGCAAGCCTTTGTGCAGCTGCTTGATCTTCAGCGGGTTACGGATGCGCACCGAGCGGAAGAAGTCCGGCGCGAAGTAAGGAATGCCGGTGAAGGTCAGCAGCTCGCCCTCGGAGAACGAGTCGCCGATCTGCATATTGCCGTGGTTGGGCAGGCCGATGATGTCGCCGGCGTACGCCTCTTCCACCTGCTCGCGCGAGGACGCCATGAACGTCACCACCGACGACACCTTGATCTCGCGGCCCAGGCGCAAATGCTTGACCTTCATGCCGCGCTCGAAACGGCCGGAGCACACGCGCAGGAAGGCGATGCGGTCGCGGTGGGCCGGGTCCATATTGGCCTGGATCTTGAACACGAAACCGGTGAACGGTTCTTCCTTCGGATCGACCGAACGCACGGTGGCGTCGCGCTCGCGCGGGGCCGGGGCCCAGTCGACCAGCGCCGACAGGATCTCGCGCACGCCGAAGTTGTTGATCGCCGAACCGAAGAACACCGGCGTCTGCACGCCGGCCAGGAACTGCTCCAGGTCGAACGGATGCGAGGCGCCGTGCACCAGCTCCACTTCCATCTTCAGCTGGTCCATCTCCAGTGGGAACATCTCGACCAGGCGCGGATTGTCGATGCCCTTGATGATCTCGAAGGCGCCGTCGGCCTTTTCCTCGCCGGCCTTGAACAGCATGATGGTGTCGTTGAGCAGGTGGTACACGCCGCGGAAGTTCTTGCCCATGCCGATAGGCCAGGTCACCGGTGCGCACTGGATCTTCAGCACCGATTCCAGCTCGTCGAGCAGCTCCAGCGGATCGCGGGTCTCGCGGTCCATCTTGTTCATGAAGGTGACGATCGGCGTGTTGCGCATGCGGCAGACGTCGAGCAGCTTGATGGTCTGCGCTTCCACGCCCTTGGCGGCGTCGATCACCATCAGCGCCGAGTCGACCGCCGTCAGCACGCGGTAGGTGTCTTCCGAGAAGTCCTGGTGGCCGGGGGTGTCGAGCAGGTTGACCACGTGGTCGCGGAACTCGAACTGCATCACCGACGAAGCGACGGAAATGCCGCGCTGCTTCTCGATTTCCATCCAGTCGGAGGTGGCGTGGCGGCCGCTCTTGCGCGCCTTGACCGTGCCGGCCATCTGGATCGCGCCCGAGAACAGCAGCAGTTTTTCCGTCAGCGTGGTCTTACCGGCATCCGGGTGGGAAATGATGCCGAAGGTGCGGCGGCGCTGGACTTCACGTGCGATCAGGGCCGGGGTCCTGGCGTTGGCCGTGGCGCCGGCGTCGTCGTTATTCTCGGGTGTTACGTTTTCGATATCGTTGACCATTTGTTCGCGATCTGAGGCGGGGCTGCAAAACCCTCGATTTTACCGATAGTTGGCCCCGCCGTGTGAACTGTTTGCCAGCATCTCCCCTGCTTTACTCCCCTTTCACCCTGCGCCAGCCCGTGCGGTGGGCGTCGGCCGAGATCTGCTCGGACAGCGGCGAGGTCTTGTTGGTGCCGTCGGCCAGGGTGGTGATCATCTTCAGCTGGCCGTTCGGCAGGCGGATGATGATGAAACCGACCGCCGCCGAGGTGTTCGACAGGGTCGCCCCCACCGGGTGGCCGCCGATCGCCTGGCCGTTGCAGACGTTGACCTGGTACAGATTGCTGGAGCCGCCCACCGAACAGGCCGACGACGAGGACGGCATATTGGTCACCACATTGGCCACGCCGCTGACGATCTGCGGGTCCAGGTTCATGCGTTCGCCGGCGTTGACCGACCAGTCGAAATACCAGCCGTCGCGCGACGTCAGGTCGACCGGGTTGCTGGTGATCTGGTAGGTGTTGACGTTGCTGCTGGAACCGAGCAGGCTGACGGTCTGCTTCACCATGCTCGAGCCGCGGATGTCGGCGATCAGCGAAGCGCTGTCCTTCAGCAGGTACAGGCTCTGCACCGAGGTGTCGGAGGTATCGGGCACGTCCAGCAGGCGGCCGGTGCCGAACAGCACCACCCGCTTGCCGCTGGTGGTGGTGGTGGACACGCCGCCGACGGTGGTGGTGACCTGCACCGCGCACATGGTCACGTCCGGACGGGTGGTGATCGGCTTGTTGACGCCGGCGTTGCCCAGCATGCTGACCGAGATCGCGCCCGAGGACGCGCTCAGGTCGAAGCGCCACATCTGGCCCAGGTTGTCGCCGCCGTAGATGTACTGGATGCGCGGATCGGCGCCCGGATCGTCGCTGATGGCGGAAATCTTGGCCAGGCCGGACGGCGTGGTGGTGTCGCCCGAGCCGTTGCTGATCTTGCTGATCAGCTCGCCGGTGTAGGCGTCCAGCACGTAGAGGAAACCCTTGCCGCTGCCGGTGCCGACGCCGTCGGTGCCGGGCACGTTGTTGTAGCCGGAGGTCAGGAACACCACCCAGCGGCCGTTGGCCAGGGTGCCGAACTGCGGATTGCCGAAGGTCAGGCCGAGGTCGCCGTCGCTGAGCGGGCAGACGGTGGCGTCGGCGCAGAATTCCCACAGCTGCTTGGGGTTGCTGGTATCGGTGATGTCGAGCGCGTAGTAGCCGCGGCCGCCGCCGTTCAGGCCGGCCACCAGCACGGTGCGCCAGCCCCCCGCCGCCTTGACGTCGGCCACTTCCGGCGAGCCGTCGGTGGTGAACTGGTGGTTGGTGCCGTAGGTGGTGCCGGCCAGCGCGTACAGCTTCTTCATCGTGATGCGCGGCACGTAGGCCCACAGCTCGTTGCCGGAGGCCGAGTCGAAGGCGTGCAGCATGCCGTCGTTGGCGGCGGTGAACACCGCGCCGCTGCGGTACTTGGCGCTGCTCGGATTGCCGTAGGTGTCCTTGAAGGTGGCATAGTCCGGGTCCGCGTAATCGTTGCGCGGGTCGCGCACGAAGGCCGGCTTGGACGAGGCGATATCGCCCAGCACGATGGGGATGGGCCCCGGCGCGCCGGCCGGGGTGTTGAGCGTCAGCGTGTAGGCGCGGAACAGGCTGTCGTCGGCATACTGCTGCTGGCCGCGCAGATAGTTGACCAGGTTGGTGCCGTCGTTGACCAGGGCCTTGTCGGCGGCCGACAGCAGCACGCATTGCGACAGCGCGGTGCACTTGTTGGCGAACCAGCTGCCAGCCGGCCCTTTCATGTGATCAAACAGGAAGGGATCCGGCGTGCTGGCGAGGGCGCCGCTGGTGTTGTACATGTAGATGGTGCGGGTGTCGCTGCTGTTGCCGACCTTTTTGCCCAGCGTGTCGCTGGTGGTCCAGGTGCTGGTGGTGCCGACGCTGCCGTCGGTGCTGTCGATCTTCTTGTCCGACAGTTCGCCGTACCACTTCACGGTGGTGAAGGTGTCGGAGAAGATATCGTTGTCGGTCAGCGTGATGTTCGGCGTCGACGTGGCGGCCGCGGCGGCCGCGCCGATGTGCACCTGCATATTCGACAGCGCCTCGCTCAGGCCGCCCACCACGTCTTTCGGGTCCTGGGCGCTGAAGTATTTGCCGTGGCCGTTGATGGCGGCGTGCCACAGGTCGTCGACCCGCTCCTGCACGGTGCTGGCGGCGTTGGTGACGTCCGGATCGGGCCAGACATAGGCGGCGCCGCTGTTCCACGGACAGCCGCTGGAGGCCGCCGTGATCAGGTTGTAGAAGTCGCCGCCGGTCTTGGGCGCGGTGTCGTAGTTCGGCTCATAGGTCATCACGCCGTCCACGCCCAGGCCCAGCGTGTAGGTGTTCATGTGCAGGTGGGTGTTCTCGCCGCCGGCCGCCGGCACCGAGCCGGGCTTGCTCATGTCCGGCTCCAGCGCCGGCCGCAGCGACACCGTGGTGGTGCTGGAGCCGCCGTTGTACCAGTGCAGCGCCACGTCCGAGATCGACGGCTGCGTCTGCGCCCGCGCGTCGACGCAGCCGCGCGCCTGGGTGCAGAAGCGCGCCGGGTTCTCGACGTTGTCGTTGTTGACCACGTTGGCGGTGGAGCTGCCGTTCCAGTAGCCGTCGGTGGTCAGTATCATGAAGTTCTGCTGGCACGGGTACTGCACCACTTCCTGCCCGGCCGCGTAGTTGTACGGCGTCAGGTTGCCGAACATGCGGCCGACGTTGTCCATCGCGGCGCGGATCGGCGTCGAGCCCGAGGTGGTGGTGTTGTACAGCGTGGTGTACCAGCTGGCGCGGGCGCTGCCGGTGAAGTCGGCCGGCTTGAGGTCGATGGCGGCGCTGGCGCCGGCGTTCGACAGCTTGACGTAGCCGACCTTGTAGTTGGCGGTGATGGCCGCGAACGCGATGCCGATCGAGGTCTTCATCATTTGCAGGCGGCTCTTGTAGTACACATACCAGTTGGCGAAGTTGTTCATCTCTTCGGCATAGGTGCAGGTGGTGCCGGCACAGTCGCTGCGGTCGGCGGCCTTCGGATAGGTCTGGCCGCTGACGATGTTGACCCGCACGAAGGGATTGGGCGCGCCGGAACCGGCCGTCAGCGCCGTGGTGCTGATGGGGATGGCGTCGTTGACGGCGGCCACGTAGCCGGTGGAGCCAGTCTTGATCCAGTTGACCGTGCCCTGGTTATCCATGGTGAAGGCGCTGAGGGCGCCGGTGTTGTCGGTCGAGGCCCAGTTCAGCAGGCAGACGCTGGTGGCGCTGTAGCCGGCCGGGCAGTTGCTGTTGTTGCCCAGGTAGGCCTTGATGGTGCCGGCGGTGCCGATCTTGGCGACCAGGGCCGCCGCGATCTGGGTCGGCGTCTGGCTCTTGCCCAGGCTCAGGTAAGTCGGGCTGCTGCCGGAGGTGGCGCCGACCAGCACGCTGCCGGCATAGCTGAGGCTTTTCAGGATGGCGGTCAGCGACGACGAGGTGGCCGTGCCGGTGAAGCTGACCACCGCCCTGGCCGGCGCGTAGGCCGTCACCGCGACGGTCGGCGCGGTCACCGCGATGCCCCAGCCGGCGCGCGAATTGTCCGAGAAGGTGATGCAGTTGGCGACGGCGACGCTGCCGGTGCAGCTGACCGGCAGCACCGCCACCAGGTTGTCGGCGCCGAGCGTGATGCCGAACACGCTGCAGGCGGGCACCGTGGGCTGGCCGGTCGGGGTCTTGACGCAGGCGTAGTACAGGCTGGTGGAGGCGGCGCCCTTGCCGACCGAGGTGGCGATGATGTTGGCGGCCAGCGCGCTGGCCAGCGTCTGCTGCTTGATCAGGCTGTTGGTGCCGGTGGCGGCGGTGACGGTGGCGTTGGTGACGGTGGTGCTGCCGTTGACCACCACGCTGGTGATGCCCAGCGAACCGGCCGTGGCCGAGGCGCCGATGGCGATGGTGCCGTAGGAGGCGGTGGCGCCGGCCGGCTTGGAATAGCCGGGGTAGATGAAAGCGCCCACGCGCTTGCCCTGGCACTGGGTCAGCAGCTTGTCGCTGCACCAGCGCACCTTGGCCGGCACCGGATAGCCGGACGGCGCGGTGGCGCCGACCGCGGTCGAGACGCAGGTCTTCATGCTGTCGTCGGTGCAGAACTGGCCGACGCCGATGGTGTAGTAGTACGGGCCGGTGGTGATGGCGGTGGCGGTCTGGTAGGTCGCGTCCGGGTAGGTGTAGCTGGCGGTGTTGAACTGGCAGGTGCCGCCCGAGCACCACTTCAGGTCCGGGAAGCCGGTCACCAGATTGATGTTGGCCGTCACCGTGTTGCCGGCCATATCGGCCTTGTGGGCGCCGAAGCCGTCGCCGCTGACCGAGGTCCAGTTGCTGGTGTTGGCGGCGTTCTGCTCCGGATAGTAGCTGCCGTCGGACTTGACCGGCACCAGGTAGCGGATCTGCGGATTGTAGTACTGCTTGTTGAAATCTGGACTCATGAACGGCGGGTGGCCGACCGCGCAGGCGGTGATGCCGGCCTGCAGCGTGGCGGCGCTGCGGCACAGGTTGTCGTTGACGTAGTCCGGCGTGTAGGTCTGGTCCATCGAGCCGGAATTATCGAACAGCAGCATCAGATTGGGCTTGACGGTGCCGGTGCCGGTGATGTTGAGCAGCGGCACCTGGGCGATCTGGGTGGTGCCGGCCAGCGCCGGCTGCCCCGCGACAAGGACAAGGGCCAGGCCGGCCAGCGTGGAAGTAAGCTTGTTCATGATGGTTCCATTCAAAAAGACGACGGCCTCACGGCCCTTTCATGACGACCGCTTGCGTGATCACATTGCCGCCGCGGGCGCCGACAATGCGCGCCGTCACCACGTAGTGCAGCTGCGGCTGGTCCTGGTAGTTCGGGCTGTCGGCGCGGCCGCTCTTGCCGTAGGGCTGGGGGGTGTTGGAATTCGGCCGCGCCGAGGTCAGCAGGCAACGGTTGTTCAGCGCGTTGAAGGCGCCGGCAAAGTCGCACAGCCGGTGGATCACATACTCGACCCGGTTGCCGGAGGCGTCGGCCGGCAAGATGACCGAGCCGGTCCAGAAGGCCGGGGTGCTGGCGGTCCAGGTCGGCGTCAGGGTGGCGACATAGCCGTTGGCCGGCTGGTTCACTTCCAGCAGCGAGGCGTTGGTCATCGAGCGCAGGAAGGCGAACGCGGTGTGGACCCCGAGGTCGGCCGCCTTGCTGAGCGACGCATCGTAGGCCAGGTTGGAGGTGGTCAGCGTGGTCGAGGTGCTGGACTTGAGCAGGTAGATGCTGCTGACCAGCATCACCGTCAGCATGATCAGCATGATGGGCAGCGCGATGCCGCGTTGTCGGGTGGGCAGGCGCATCATGGCCTCCATTGGGAATTACGGATCTGCACGATGGTCTCGAACACGCGGTAGCGATAGCACTGCCACGCCACGCTGTCGCCGGCCACCGCCACGTTGACCTGCACCGGCGCCGCCGCCACCCCGGCCGGGGCGACGCCGGCAAACACGGTGGGGCGCACGGTGGTGGCGCTGCACTGCCCTGCCGAGTTCGGCTTCTCGACGTTCTTGCTGCGCGCCACCACGGCGATGCGCACCGCGGCCACCCGCTGGAAATCGCCGGGACTGCCGACGATGGTATCGTGGTCGGCGTCGATCATGGTGCTGCTCCAGGTGGTGATCTGCATGCCGTCGGCGCCGGGGTTGGGGTCGTAGGGCTTGGGGCCGGGCAGGCGCGCGTCAAAGCCGTACTGGGCCTTGATGCTGACCACGTTGTCGGTGACCGAGACGCCGGCCAGCTCGGCCCCGGCCAGCTCGGTGGCGCGCAGCAGCAGCACGCCGTTGGCCACGCTCCAGGTGTGGAAATGCAGCAGCGCGGGCGAGCCGAGGTTGTAGATGTAGGCCAGGTTCTGCTTGTAGGGCGTGGCCAGGCCGGCCAGCGGATTGAACCGGTAGGGGCCGCCGGTGCCGACCAGGATGCCGGCGGCTTGGGGCGCAGCGGTAAAGCCCGACACCTGGAACAAGGTGCAGCGGCCGCTGCCGGGCGTCAGCGGCGCCATCACCACCACGTCGCCGTTGTTGAAGGCGTAGGGGCCCCTGCTGTCGATGGCGACGATGTTGCCGACGGTGTAGTCGGCGGTCAGCTTGGCCGAACCGGCGCCGGCCTGCGAGGTGCCGCTGTTGAAGGAGATCACGTCCGGATCGGCGCCGTTGGACTGGATCACCGCCGCCGCCAGCGGCGTGAAGTTGGCGCCGCCGCGCTGCGCGGTCGGCAGCACGTAGCCTTGGGCGTCGGCGAACACGGTGTCGCAGCCGGCCACCATCGGATCGTTCAGGCCCCAGCCCGCTTCGGTGGCGTCGCCGCTGAGCGAGAACAGCGCCAGCATGCCGTTCTGCATGCTGTCCGAACCGCCGACGGCGGCGTCCTTGTTCTTCTCGCCGCTGACGATCAGGCGGGTGGCGAACAGCAGCGCCAGCAGGCCGATCACCACGCTGACCATCAGTTCCACCAGCGAGAAGCCGCCACGGCGGCATGGGGTATGGGTGTTCATATCAGAGCGCGATGTAGGAAGTGACCAGGTGCTGGTTGAGGGCGTCGCCGGCCTTGCGTTTCCACTTGATGGAAATGTCCACCTGGACCCGCAGCTGCTGCGGCGCCACCACCACGCCGATGAGGGCGCCGGGGATCGCCGCCTTGGTCTCGTCCACCCAGGCCTGGGTGGCGGCGGTGGCCGCGCCGCCCTCGATGGCGCCGTAGTTCAGCAGGTTGTTGCTGTCGGCGTTCATGGTGCCCAGCAGCTTTTCCCCGGCCAGCGTGGCCTCGGCCCGCAGGCTGGCGTCCGACAGCGCCGAGTACGCGCGCGCCTGCAAGCCGATGGTGCCGAGCAGGCCGATGCCGAGGATGACGATGGCCAGCATCGCCTCCAGCAGCGCGATGCCGCCCTGGCGGCGCGCGGGCCGGCGGGTCCTGGAGGTGTGGGGGGTGGTTTTCATGGAGGACAAGCCCTGGTGTCGGTGGCGGGTAGCCGTGGATCGCACTTGCTGGCCATGCCGGCCAGCGTAATCGCCAGCGCCACCACCGGCACCTCGGCGGCGTACTTGGCGGCCGGGTCGAGGCGCAGACGGTTCAGGCGCGGGCCGAAGCGGGTATCGACCCAGCCGATCGGCGTGTAGTAGACCTGCGAACTGCCGGCCGGCTGGGTGGTCGGCAGCAGCACTTCCGAGTTGGGCAGCGCATCGGCCGCGCGGTACACCGACTTGTAGCCGGCCAGGCCTTCGGGATCGTTGGCGGCCGCCGCGTTGACCGTCGACCAGCCGGCTTCGGCCGCGCCGCACTGGGTGGCCGGCGAGACGAAGCAGATGTCGACCTGCCAGTCCATCTGGCCGCTGTTGACGTTGGGCGTCAGCGAAATGCGGCTGAAGCTGTTGTGCATCACGGCCTGGCGGCGCGCCAGGCTGAAGCCGTCGGCATAGAATTCGCTGGCGCTGCGGGCCCGGTTGCTGAGCAACCAGTTGCTGGCGTTGGGAATGCCGATCGCCAGCATGAAGGCGAAGATGGTCAGCGACAGCAGCAGCTCCAGCAGCGTGAGGCCACGCTGGCGGCGCCGGGCCGGCGGCTTTAGTTGGAACATGCGCCACCTTTATGGTCCACCCAGCACGAGGCGCTGACGCCCCAGCCGGCCGGACTGCCGGTGGTGGCGTGGGTGCCGCTCTGGTCGATGGTGTAGACGAAGCCGTTCATCTTGCCGATGCCGGTCGCCGTCAGCGTGTAGCTGGAGGCAGTGGCCCCGCTCAGCGCGTAGGTGAAGTTGGTGGTGTTGGGCGGGAAGTTGAGGGCGCCGTTGAAGCCGACATAGGTGCGGCTGTTCGACCAGAACTGCTCGGCCGAGGGTTGGGCGCCGCCGAGCGCGGTGAAGGCTTCGCTGAGGCGGCCGCGGATCACGTAATCGCTGTAGGCCGGGATCGCCACCGCCATCAAGATGCCGACGATGGCCACGGAGACCATGATCTCGATCAAGGTAAAGCCTTTTTGGACACGCTGCATGGCCCACTCCCGGTTGGTTTTCTGATGACTGGAGTGTAGCGGGCCAAGCTTGCATTTCCCTGAGGAAATGCTGACAAATTCCTGACAACGGCAAAAAGATGGAATTAACTAGCGAAAGTGCACGGAAAACAGCGCGCCCCGGCCGCCGGCCGCCTCGGCGACGGTCAGCGTGGCGCCGTGGACGGTGGCGATGTCGCGCACGATGGCCAGGCCCAGGCCGCTGCCGGTGGTCTGGTCGTCCAGCCGCACGTAGCGGCTGAACACCTGCTCGCGCTTGTGCGGCGGGATGCCGGGGCCGTTGTCCTCGACGGTCAGCCAGCCGCCCTCGCCGTCCGGCCGGCAGGCCACCGTCACCGTGCCGCGCGGCGGCGTGTAGCGGATGGCGTTGTCGATCAGGTTGTCGATCAGGTCGCGCAGCAGGAAGCGGTCGCCGACAATGGTGACCGGCTGCAAATCGAAGCCCAGGTCGATCGCCTTCAGCGTGGCCTGGTCGACAAAGGATTGGATCGCCACTTCCACCAGCGCGTCCAGCGCCACCGGTTCCAGCCGCGTCTTTTCAAAATGGCCGGGCTCGGCGCGGGCCAGGGCCAGCAGCTGGTTGGTCTTGCGTATCATGCGCTCGGTGGCCGACAGCATCAGCTTGAGCGATTGCGCGGTCTCCGGCTCGGCGTGGCGCGCGCCCAGCCATTCGAGCTGGGTCTTCAGGCCGGCCAGCGGCGTGCGCAGCTGGTGCGCGACATTGGCCAGGAACTCTTGGCGCGCGTGGGCGCCCTGGCTGACCTTGTCCAGCAGGCCGTTGAAGGCGGACACCACCGGTTCCAGTTCGTAGGGGACTTGCGCCGCCGCGATCGGTTCGAGGTCGTCGCCGTCGCGCGCGTTCAGGCCGGCGCGCAGGCGGTTCAGCGGCAACAGGCCGTTGCTGACCGAGAACCAGATCAGGCCGACGCAGCTCAGCGCCAACAGCGATTCCAGCAGCACCAGCGCGCGCACCACCGCCTGGCGGATCTGGGTGCGCTTGCGCAAGGTCTTGGCGACGCCGATGTAGGCCTGCAGCGGCGCGCCCGAGGCGGCCGGCAAGCTCAGGCGCAGCGCCACGCCGCGCACCGCTTCGTTGCGCAGGCCACTGTCGAAGGCCACGGCCGGCTTGCTGGCGCCGTCCGCCGGCGCGCGCGGCAAGGGCGGAAAATCGGCATCGCCGGCGATGGTGCGGCCGGCGGCGTCGCGCACGACAAAGTAGACGGCGTCGGTGTCATCGCTGCGCAGCACTTGCTCGGCCTGGCGCGGCAGGTCGATGCGCAGCTGGCCGCCGTCCGCGCCCAGGCGCGCGCCCAGCGCGGCGGCCGCGCCCGACAGACCCTGGTCGAACGCCAGCTGGGCCGGCAGCCAGGCCAGCATATAGGTCAGCGCGCCGCCGGCCAGGTTGATCAGCAGGATCGGGCCGATCAGCCACTTCAGCAGCCGCAGCCGGATGCTATGCATGCGCGGCCGGCGTCTGCTCCAGCATGTAGCCGAAGCCGCGGATGGTGCGGATCGAGACGCCGGCGTCGGCGATCTTCAGCCGCAGGCGCGAGATGTAGACCTCCACCGCGTTCAGGGTCAGGTCGTCGCCCCAGGGCAGGATGGCGTCGATGATCTGCTGCTTGGACACCACGCGCGCGCCGTGCTGCAACAGGTATTCCAGCACCGCCCACTCGCGCACCGACAGCTCGATGGTCTTGTCGCGCACGCGGGCGCGCTTGGCCGACATGTCCAGCACCAGGTCGCCCAGCGCCAGCACGGTGGGCTTGGGCGTGTTGCGGCGCGCCAGCGCGCGCAGCCGCGCGACCAGCTCGGCGGTGGCGAAGGGCTTGACCAGGTAATCGTCGGCGCCCAGCTCCAGGCCGCGCACCCGGTCCTCGATGGCGTCGCGCGCCGTCAGCAGCAGCACCGGCACCTGGCTGCCGCGCGCGCGCAGGCGCCGTACCACCTCGAAGCCGTCGATGCCGGGCAGGCCGATATCGAGCACCACCACCTCGGTGTGCTCGGCGCGCTGCAGCAGCGCGTCTGCCTGGGTGCCATTGCCGACCACCTCGACCGCCATGCCGTGGCCGCTCAGGACGCGGCTCAGGCCATCGGCCAGGACGGCGTCATCTTCCACCACAAGTACATGCATGTTCTGTGCGCCGTTCAAAGTCGATTTGTGCATTATGCACGCGCCCTCCAGAGAAAAATAGAGCTCGTGTAGGACCAGACCTACAAAGTGCCATGTTGCAAGCCTACATTTGTGCGTCCCCTCCTCTTATGTTCGCAATCTAACAAAGCCCCTACAGTTATGGCAACACTGAAGCAAGCCTTCGGTGCTCTTGTATAGCCAGATTGTGAGGAACAAAATGAACAACACCCAACTTAACGCAACCGACAAAACCACAGCGCCACGCATGACGGTGAAGTCGAAAGAATTCAAGGTTGCGTCACGGCCTGTTGTCAGCTACAGCGGCACCCTGCAGAACGAATTGCTGGCCGCACTCCCACGCGAGGTGCTGGAATCGCTGTTCGAACACCTGGAACTGGTGACCCTGCCTTTCGGCAAAGAATTGTTTGAATTCGGCGGCGCGATGGACTACGTGCACTTCCCGACCACCGCCATCGTCTCGCTGCTATATGTGATGGAAGACGGCGCCACCACCGAGATCGCCGTGGTAGGACATGAGGGCGTGGTCGGCGTGTCGCTGTTCGAAGGCGAGCGCGCCATGTGCAGCGCCGTGGTGCAGGCGGCCGGCTACGGCTACCGCATGAAGGCCCAGCATCTGCGCGACGCCTTCAACCAGGGCGGCGCCCTGCCCGCGCTGCTGATGCGCTACAACACCGCACTGTTCGCGCAGATGGCGCAGAACGCCGTCGGCGGCCGCCACAGCTCGATCGAACAAAAGCTGTGCCGCTGGCTGCTGGACCGCCTGGACCGCTCGCCATCGAACGAGTTGAAGGTCACGCAGGAAATGATTTCCATCATGCTGGGCGTGCGCCGCGAAAGCATCACCGCCGCCGCCGGCAAATTGCAGGACGACGGCCTGATCACCTACCGCCGCGGCAACATCACCGTGCTTGATCGCTCAGGCTTGGAGGCGTATGCGGGTGAGTGCTACAAGGTGGCGAAGACGGAATACGACCGTCTGCTGGTGGATGTAGCACGCTGCTAAGCACTTCGCTGATGGCCGGCGGCAACGTCGCCGTGCCGGCATCGGCGCGGCGCTCTTCGGTCGGTACGCGATTGCGCAGCGGAATGGAAACCTCAATACAAGTACCAGCATCATTACGGCCGCGGCGTATCGTCAGCGTGCCGCCCAACAGCAAGGCGCGTTCGCGCATCCCCAGCAAACCATGCGACATCGGCTTGACGATGGTGTTGGACGCGATGCCTATGCCGTCATCGATGATGCGCAGCATCAGGCCACCCGGACTCAGGCTCATGGTGACGGTGACGCGGCTGGCCTTGGCGTACTTGCGGATATTGGTCAACGATTCCTGCACGATGCGGAACAAGGCGATCGACAAGTCGCCCGACTGGCTGGCCGCGCCTTCGATATCGGCGTCGACGTCGCAATCGCAGCGCACCTTGGCCAGGCGGCTGAATTCATTGCAATAACTTTCAATGGCGGCGCACAGGCCCAGGTTGTCGAGCAGGCTAGGCCGCAGGTTCTCGACGATGCGGCGCTTCATTTCCACTGTTTCCACCAGCGTGGCGCGGGCGCGCTTGAGCTGGGCCGCCAGATCGGGATCGGTCCTCTGCAATTGCTGGGTGACGGCGGCGATGTCCATGGCGATCGAGGTCAGGTTGGCGCCCAGCTCGTCGTGCAGTTCGCGCGACAGCCTGACCTTCTCTTCCTCGCTGATGCTGATCAGGTGGCGCGACAGCACCGACAACTGCTCGGTACGCTGCTCGACCTGCGACTCCAGGTTTTCATTGGCGCTTTGCAGCGCGTGCTCGACCTGGGCGCGGTTGGCGAAACTGCGCCGCACCAATTGGTAGAACATGATCAGCACGACGATGGCCAGGGCGTTGATGCCCATGCCCAGCAGCACCGCCTTCTGGTATTCCTGGTAGAACGTGGCGCTGCGCGTGACCAGGGTTTCGTTCTGCTCCTGCTCCATGATCACCACTTGCAGGCGGATCTCGTCCATGCTGGCGCGGCCGTCGCTGAGCTTGGCGATCTTGACGATCTCCTCCAGCCCGCCCTCGCGGTAGACGTCGATGGCCTGGCTCATGATGGAGAGGCGGCGGCGCACCAGCGTGTGCAGTTGCGCCAGGTTCTTCAGCTGCGACGGGCTATCGGCCAGCAGCTTGTCCAGTTCTTTGAATTCGATCTCGGTTTCGGCCAGCGCGGTTTTGGTGGGTCCGAGGTAGGCATCGCGGCCGGACAGGAAATAGCCGCGCATGCTGCTTTCGGCATCGAGCACCAGCACGTTCAGGTATTGCAGGCGGTCGGCCACGCGCGCGGTCTGGCCCAGTTGCACCTGGGCGCCGCGCAGGGCTTGCAAATTGTGGAACAGGCTGAATCCGTTGACGATCAGCAGCAGCGCACAGGTCACGCACAAGACGGTCTTGTACAGCGGCAGGCGATGATGCGGCGCTGTTGCGACAGTGAAATACATCCTGACGAGTTTCCTTCACAAGGTTTAATCCGGGGCGGACATACGCCACACTAGCCGAATTATAGACCGATGAGGAAAGGGATGCTTTTGAGGCGCGCGTCTAGGGTGCGCGCCCCGGCGGGATCAATCCAGGAGATTGTTCTTCATCGCGTAGTAGGTCAGGTCGGAATTCGACTGCATGCCCATTTTTTCCATGATGCGGGTGCGATAGGTGCTGACGGTCTTGATGCTCAGCGACAGCGCCACGCCGATGTCCGACACGGTGGCGCCGCGCGCCAGGCGCAGGAACACCTGGAACTCGCGGTCCGACAATTCGGTATGCAGCGCCGTGTTCGGATCGCGGTCGAAGCTTTGCGCCAGCAGTTCGCCGACGGTCGAGCTGACGTAGCGGCGGCCCTGGAAGACGGTGCGCACGGCGGTGATCAGCTCGTCGGCCTCGCACTCCTTGTTCAGGTAACCGTTGGCGCCCATTTTGAACAGGTTCAGCGCGTACTGCTGCGCCGGATAGCCGGACAGGATCAGCACCGGCAGATCCGGCTGCCCCTGGCGGATGGTGCGCAAGGTGTCGATGCCGCTCTGGTCGGGCATGGCGATGTCCAGCAACAGTACGTCGCAAATCTCGCGCCGCGCGATATCCAGCGCTTCGCGGCCGGTGCCGGCTTCGGCCACCACGTCGAAATCTTCCGACGACGAAAAAATCTGTTTGAAACCTGCTCTAACTATCTGATGGTCGTCACAAATGGCAACGCGTATCATTGTTTCCCCTCGTATTGTCCGGCTGTCGCGCCATAGGCCCCACCGGACTTCACGCCACCGTCTATCAGCGTAGCTGATGTGAATAATGTTGAAATTATAGCAGCAATCAAGCCGCTAGCCGCACTGCGCGGCAGCAGTAAAAGCTAGGACTGCTTGAGCAATGTCAATATTGCCAGCAATTCGCCGCGTATCATTTTTCGGTCCAGCGGAACAGGAACGTCCGCCGCCGGCGCGCCGTTGACAGCCAAGCCGCCATCATACTCCGCCGCTGCGCCATCATACGCACGACTGTCGAGCTTATTGCGGGCGCCGCTGATGGTGAAACCCTGCTCGTACAGCAGTTCGCGGATGCGGCGTATCAACAGCACTTCGTGGTGCTGGTAGTAGCGGCGGTTGCCGCGCCGTTTGACCGGCTTGAGCTGCGTGAATTCCTGCTCCCAGTAGCGCAGCACGTGCGGCTTGACGCCGCACAGCTCGCTCACTTCACCGATCGTGAAATAGCGCTTGGCCGGGATCGGCGGCAGCACAACCAGTTCGGATTTGGCGAGGCGGTCATTCATCACGGCTCAGTCCCACTCAGGCGGCGCGCGCCATCGGATTAGTCTCTTCGACCATGCCCTTGAGTTTTTGGCTGGCATGGAAAGTCACCACGCGGCGCGCCGTGATCGGGATTTCTTCGCCGGTCTTCGGGTTGCGGCCCGGACGCTGCGGCTTGTCGCGCAGCTGGAAATTGCCGAAACCGGACAGCTTGACGGCCTCGCCGCGCTCGAGGGCGTTGCGGATCTCGTCAAAGAAGGTTTCCACCATATCCTTGGCCTCGCGCTTGTTCAGGCCAACCTGTTCGAACAACAGCTCGGCCAGCTCCGCCTTGGTCAGCGTAGGCAAATCTTTTTCTGCATCCTGGCGTACCTTGGCCACCTGCATGGCCCGATGCAAATCGGCAGCCAATGCGGATTGGAGTACGGCGGAATCTACGTCGTTATTATTAATTTTCCTGCCCTGCCTTATCTAAGAACGAATGAGTCCGGCAAAGGCCGGACTCCCAAATGGTCAACGGTGATGATTTTACAACAATCTTGGCTGCCAGCTCAGGTGCGCAGACGGGCGCCGTGTTGTTGCTTGGCGGCGTCGCCGATGGTGGCCATGACAGCTTCCACCACATCGTCTTGCAGCGTATTTTGAGTATCTTGCAAGCTAAAGCGGAAAGCAAGCGATTTTTCGTCCGCCTCCAGTCCTTTGCCACGATATTCATCAAACAAAACAATGGCTTGCACGATCTTGCCCTGCGGATTCATTTGCACAGCAGCATTAAATGCATCCAGCAAATCCTGCGCCGGAACGTCTTGCTTGACGACCACCGCCAGATCGCGCGTGGCGCCTGGGAACTTGGAGATTTCCGCGTATTCTGGCACAGATCGTTGCTGCAAAGCAACAGCATCCACCTCGAACACCACCGGCGCGTGCGGCAGCTCATACTTTTGCAGCCAGCGCGGGTGCAGCTCGCCGATGAAGCCGATGACTTTGCCATCCAGCAGCACGTGCGCCGAGCGGCCCGGATGCAGCGCCGGATGCTCGGCCTTGACGAAGCGCAGCGACAGCGGCGCGAACAGGTGCTCCAGGTCGGCCTTCAGGTCGAAGAAGTCGATCTGGCGGCTGTCCTGGCCCCACTGCTCGTCGGCCACGTTGCCGTAGGCCATGGCGGCCACGCGCTTGGGCTGGTGATAGCCGGCCACCGTCAGCGGGCCATCCGGCACGCTGTCGTCGCGCAGGTAGATGGCACCGATCTCGAACAGGCGCACGCGGCTGGTCTTGCGGTTCAGGTTGTAGCGCACGTTGGCCACCAGGCTGCCGATCAGCGTCGAGCGCATCACGTTCATCTGGCTGGCGATCGGGTTCTGCAGCTTGATCGGGTTGGCGTTGCCGCCGAAGTCCTGCTCCCAGGCCGCGTCCACAAAGCTCATGTTGACCACTTCCTGGAAGCCCAGGTCGGCCAGCTGGTGGCGCACCGCGAACAGCGAGCGGGTGTTTTCCGGCGCGATGATCATGGTGTTGGCGGCCACCGGCGCCACGGTCGGGATGTTCTCGAAACCGTAGACGCGCGCGACTTCCTCGATCAGGTCTTCCTCGATCTCGATGTCGAAGCGGTACGACGGCGAGGTCACCGAAAACACTCCCCCGTTCGGGCCGTCGGCTAACGTAAAGGGCAGCGCCAGGCGGGTGAAGATGTCGGCGATGGTTTGATCGTCCAGCGCGACGCCGATCACTTTCTGTGCGCGGGCGGTGCGCATCTGCACCGGCGCGCGCTTCGGCACGTTGACGACCTGGTCGTCGACCGGGCCGATTTGCGTGGTCGGCGTGCCGCAGATTTCGATCAGCAGCGAGGTGATGCGCTCGATGTGTTCGACCGTGGTCGCGTAGTCGACGCCGCGCTCGAAGCGGTGCGCCGCATCGGTCGAGAAGTTGTACTTGCGGGCGCGGCCCTGGATGGCGCTCGGCCACCAGAACGCCGCTTCCAGGTAGATCGATTCGGTCTCCAGCGAGACGGCGGTGGAATCGCCGCCCATGATGCCGGCCAGCGATTCGATTTCCTTGTCGTCCGAGATCACGCCCACCCATTCGTCGACGCTGACGGTGTTGCCGTTCAGAAGCTTGAGCGTTTCGCCGGCTTTGCCCCAGCGCACGTTCAGGCCGCCGTGGATCTTGGCCAGGTCGAACACGTGCGACGGACGGCCCAGCTCCAGCATCACATAGTTGGAGATGTCCACCAGCGCCGACACCGAGCGCTGGCCGCTGCGCTCGAGGCGCTGCTTCATCCAGTCCGGCGTGGCGGCCTTGGCGTTCAGGTTGCGGATCACGCGGCCGGAGAAGCGGCCGCACAGGTCCGGCGCCGAGATCTTCACCGGCAGCACTTCGGCGCTGTTGACGGTGGCGGGACGGAACGACGGCAGGTGCAGCGCGACGCCGGTCAGCGCCGACACTTCGCGCGCCACGCCCAGCACCGACAGGCAGTCCGCCTTGTTCGGGGTCAGCTTGATGGTGAACTTGAGGTCGTTCAATGCGTAGTAGTCGCGGAAATTCTGGCCGACCGGCGCATCATCCGGCAGTTCCATCAGGCCGCCGCCCTCTTCCGACAATTTCAGTTCCTTGGCCGAGCACAGCATGCCTTGCGACTCGACGCCGCGCAACTGGCCAACCTTGATTTCAAACGGCTTGCCGTCGGCGCCGGGCGGCAAAATCGCGCCGGCCATCGCGCACACGACCTTCAGGCCCGGGCGCACGTTGGGCGCGCCGCAGACGATGTTGAGCAAGGTGCCGGTGCCGACATCGACCTGGCAGACGTTGAGGCGGTCCGCGTTCGGATGCTTGGCCATGTCGCGCACGTGGCCGACGACCACGTTGGAGAACGGCGGCGCCACGGCTTCGACTTCTTCCACTTCCAGGCCGGACATCGTCAGCAGATGGGCCAGTTCGTCCGAAGTCATCTTCGGATCGACCATGGTACGGAGCCAGTTTTCGGAGAATTGCATAGTCAAGCCTTCAAAGATAGTCCGACGGGAGCGCGCACCGGGGTGGCGCTCGACCGTTTCGTTATTGTTAGTTGAACTGCTTCAGGAAGCGCAGGTCGCCTTCGTAGAACAGGCGCAGGTCGCTGACGCCGTAGCGCAGCATCGTCAGGCGCTCCAGGCCGGAGCCGAAGGCGAAGCCGATGTACTTTTCCGGGTCGAGGCCGAAGTTGCGCACCACCGACGGGTGCACCTGGCCCGAGCCGGAAATCTCCAGCCAGCGGCCCTTCAGCGGACCGGAACCGAAGGCGATATCGATCTCGGCCGACGGCTCGGTGAACGGGAAGTACGACGGACGGAAGCGCACCTGCAGATCGTCGGTCTCGAAGAAGGCCTTGACGAAGTTCAGGTACACGCCCTTGAGGTCGGCGAAGCTGATGTTCTCGGCGATCCACAGGCCTTCGACCTGGTGGAACATCGGCGAGTGGGTGGCGTCGCTGTCGACGCGGTAGGTGCGGCCGGGCGCTATCACCTTGATCGGCGGCGTGTGGCTGCGGGCGTAGCGCACCTGCATCGGGCTGGTGTGCGTGCGCAGCAGCAGCGGCTTGCCTTCGCTGTCGTTGCCTTCGATGTAGAAGGTGTCCTGCATCGAACGGGCGGGATGGTTTTCCGGGCTGTTGAGCGCCGTGAAGTTGGTCCAGTCGTTTTCGATCTCGGGGCCGTCGGCCACGTCGAAACCGATCGAGCGGAAGATCTCTTCCACCCGCTCCCAGGTCCGCATCACCGGGTGGATGCCGCCGCCGGCGCGACCGCGGCCAGGCAGCGAGACATCGATGGCCTCGGCGTTCAAACGGGTTTGCATCTGGGCGTCGGCCAGCGCGTCGCGCCGGGCCGTCAGCGCCGCTTCAATCTGCCCTTTGGCAGCATTGATCAGGGCGCCCTGCGCCTTGCGCGCTTCAGGGTCGAGCTTGCCCAGACCCTTCATCAATTCGGTGATCTGGCCGGTCTTGCCCAGATATTTGGCTTTGGCATTTTCCAGTGCGGCGGCGTCATCTTTGACCGCGTCGAAATCCTGCACTGCTGAGGCGACGAGTTGTTCCAGGGAGTCCATGCGTTTTTCTTATCCTCAATCAAAAACGGGGCACAGGTTTCAACCTTTGCCCCGTTCTCAGTCGCGGACCCGTTGCCGGGATCGCGCGTCCAAATCAATGCGTATTAAGCAGCGATTTTTGCTTTCACAGCGTTGACAATCGCAGCGAACGCTGGCTTGTCCATCACTGCCATATCGGCCAGGACTTTACGGTCCAGTTCGATCGAAGCTTTCTTCAGACCATTCATGAAGACGCTGTACGTCACGCCATGCTCACGGGAAGCGGCGTTGATACGAGCGATCCACAGACGGCGGAAGACGCGCTTCTTGTTACGACGGTCGCGGTAAGCGTATTGGCCAGCGCGCATGACTGCTTGCTTGGCAACACGGTATACCTTGCTGCGACGACCGCGGTAACCCTTGGCCATGTTTAATACTTTTTTATGACGGGCACGAGCTGTAACCCCACGTTTTACTCTAGGCATAGTAACTCCTTAGTTGTGAGATTAAGCGGTTGGCATCATGCGCATGACGGATTTCACGTCAGCCGCATCAACGTTCGTGATACCGCGCAATTGGCGCTTCGATTTGGTGGTCTTCTTGGTCAGAATGTGGCGCTTGAAAGCGTGACCACTCTTAACAGTACCACCTGGACGCACGCGAAAACGTTTCTTCGCGGAGCTTTTGGTTTTCATTTTTGGCATAGCAATCTACCCTTGGGTAGCTCCATATCAAACAGGATTGCAGGTGGCGACACTACGTCACACTTAGATGCCTGCTTTCACTTGTTTTTGCAGCAGATGCGAGTCCACTACATTACAACAGCCGGCAATTATAGACCAGTTGCCGCAATTCTGCACCACAAATTATAAGAGGCGCCTGAGCGCCTCTTATATTGCCATTAAAGCAGGATTACTTCTTTTTCTTAGGCGAAAGGACCATGATCATCTGGCGGCCTTCCATCTTAGGGAACTGCTCGACCTGGCCATATGGCTCCAGGTCGGCTTTCAGGCGTTCCAGCATACGGAAGCCAATATCCTGGTGCGCCATTTCACGGCCGCGGAAACGCAGCGTGATCTTGGTTTTGTCGCCTTCATCAAGGAACTTGATGAGGTTACGCAGCTTGATATTGTAGTCGCCGTCATCAGTACCGGGACGGAATTTGACTTCCTTCACGGCGATGATTTTCTGCTTCAATTTCGCTTCGTGAGCCTTCTTCTGCTCCGAATACTTGAATTTGCCGTAGTCCATCAAACGGCACACTGGTGGAACCGCGGTAGGCGCGATCTCAACCAGGTCGACGTTTGCCTCTTCCGCCAGGCGGAAGGCTTCGGCCAAAGTCACGATACCGAGAGCCTCGTTATCGACCCCACTTAAACGCATTTCAGGGGCAGTGATTTCGCCATTGATGCGATGCGACTTGTCAGTAGCTATGGTGATTCCTTTTAAAATCTAATGAAGAGCTGTGCGATCAGGCTTTGTTGGCGACGTCTTGCTGAAGTCGCTCGATCAGGGCATCGATGGACATGACGCCCAAATCGACATTGCCCCGTGCCCGCACAGCCACGGTATTGGCATCCCGCTCTTTATCGCCAACCACAAGGATGTAGGGCAGTTTTTGGACGGAATGTTCACGTATTTTATAGGTTATTTTCTCGTTGCGCAAATCGGTCTGCACGCGGAACCCGCTCCGGCGCAGCTTTTCAGCCACTTGCGCCACATATTCGGCCTGCGCGTCGGAAATGTTCAGCACCGATACCTGGACCGGCGCCAGCCATGCCGGCAAGGCGCCCGCGTAGTTCTCGATCAGGATGCCGATGAAGCGCTCCATCGAACCGACGATCGCACGGTGCAGCATGACCGGCACCTGACGGCTGTTGTCGGCCGCCACGTATTCGGCACCCAGACGCTCCGGCATGAAGAAGTCGACCTGCATCGTGCCGACCTGCCATGGGCGGCCCAGCGAATCCTTCAGGTGGTACTCGATCTTCGGACCGTAGAACGCGCCCTCGCCCGGCAATTCGGTCCAGCTCACGCCGCAGGCGCGCAGGCCCGAACGCAGCGCGTCCTCGGCCTCGTCCCACACTTCATCGGTGCCGATGCGGTTGTCCGGACGCAGCGCCAGCTTGACTTCGATGTTGTTGAAGTCGAAGTCCTTGTAGACTTCCATCGCTTGCGTGTGGAAAGCCACCACTTCCGGCTCGATCTGCTCTTCGGTGCAGAAGATGTGACCATCGTCCTGGGTGAAGCCGCGCACGCGCATGATGCCGTGCAGCGCGCCCGAAGGCTCGTTGCGGTGGCACTGGCCGAACTCGCCGTAGCGCAGCGGCAGGTCGCGGTACGAGCGCATATTGCTGTTGAAGATCTGCACGTGGCCCGGGCAATTCATCGGCTTCAGCGCGTAGGAGCGGTTTTCCGACTCCGTGACGAACATGTTTTCGCGGTAGTTGTCCCAGTGACCGGTCTTGCCCCACAGGCTGGAGTCCAGGATCTGCGGCGCCTTCACCTCCTGGTAGCCGTTGACCTGGTATTTGTTGCGCATGTATTGCTCAACCTGCTGCCAGATGGTCCAGCCCTTCGGATGCCAGAACACCAGGCCCGGCGCCTCGTCCTGGAAGTGGAAGAAGTCCAGCTGCTTGCCCAACTTGCGGTGGTCGCGCTTCTCCGCCTCTTCCAGCTGGAACAGGTACTGCTCCTGGTCTTCCTTCTTGACCCAGGCGGTGCCGTAGACACGCTGCAGCATCTCGTTCTTGCTGTCGCCGCGCCAGTAGGCGCCGGCCAGCTTCATCAGCTTGAACACTTTCAGCTTGCCGGTCGACGGCACGTGCGGGCCGCGGCACAGGTCGGTGAAGCTGCCTTCGGTGTACAGCGACACGTCCTGGTCGGCAGGAATCGACGAGATGATCTCGGCCTTGTAGGCTTCGCCGATGGACTTGAAGTAGGCGACGGCCTCGTCGCGCGGCAGCACCTTGCGGGTGACCGGCTCGTCTTTCTTGGCCAGCTCGGCCATTTTCTTTTCGATGGCGACCAGGTCGTCAGGCGTGAACGGACGCTTGTACGAGAAGTCGTAGTAGAAACCGTTTTCGATGACCGGACCGATGGTCACTTGCGCGTCAGGGAACAGCTCCTTGACGGCGTAGGCCAGCAAGTGGGCGGTGGAGTGACGGATCACATCCAGGCCTTCAGGGTCTTTGTCGGTGATGATGGCCAGGTCGGAATCTTTCTCGATCAGGAAAGAGGTATCCACCACTTTGCCATCGACCTTGCCGGCCAGCGCGGCCTTGCCCAGGCTAGTTGCGATGCTGGACGCCACTTGTGCAACGGTGACTGGGCCGTCGAATTCACGGGCAGAACCATCAGGAAGGCGAACTGAAAGCATAACGATCTCCATTTCGGCGCGGGCGCCAGGTAGTGGTACAAAAGAATGATAATAAAAACGCGGACGAAAAAAAACGCGGGCTAGCCGCGTTTTCTCTTTTTTTGAGCAAAAGAATCCCGATCGACTAGCGTCACTCCCAAAGCTTGGTAGTAGTTCGCGGTGTCATAACCGGATTGCCTTTCTCGCTCTTACATGTTCTCTGGTGGGCGGTGCAGAATTCGAATCTGCGACCCCTTGGATGTCGACCAAGTATTCTAACCAGCTGAACTAACCGCCCGGGGGTACTACTCTGTGCTGCTATTTTACTGCGCTTTTACTACCGTGCTACGTAATCTGGTGGGCGGTGCAGAATTCGAATCTGCGACCCCTTGGATGTCGACCAAGTATTCTAACCAGCTGAACTAACCGCCCGAAGACCAGCATTATAGAGAGCGATTTGAAGAAAAACAAGGGCATAATTCGGAAACATTTACAAAATGCACTATGAGGCTGCAATACGCGAGTCATCGACATCCTTTAAACTACGGCAGTTCCCATGACAACAAGAAGCCCATGCAAGCCGAAACCCGCATCAACACTAGCGTAGACCTGCCCCGCTCCCCTTCCGCCCACCTGCACGAACACCGCGACGGCGACGCCGAACATGCCCACTTCAATGTGCAACGCAGCCAGTCGGTGCTGGCGTGGTCGCTGGTCTTGACGCTGGGATTCGCCGTGGTCGAGGTCATTACCGGTTTTATGTCCAACTCGCTGGCGCTGATTTCCGACGCCGGCCACATGGTCACCGACGCCGCCGCGCTGGGCCTGGCGCTGCTGGCGCAGTTGATCGCCAAGCGGCCGCCGTCGGCGCGCCACTCGTTCGGCTTCGGCCGCGCCGAGGCGCTGGCGGCCTTCGTCAACAGCCTGGTGCTGTTGCTGCTGGTGGGCTGGATCGTGTTCGAGGCGGTGCAGCGTTTTTCCAAACCGGAGCAGGTGCAAGGCGGCACCGTGTTCGTGGTCGCCGCCATCGGCCTGCTGATCAACGTGGCGCTGGCTTACATGCTGTCGCGCGGCGACAGCAATATGAATACCCGCGCCGCGCTGGTCAACGTGATCGGCGACCTGCTGGGATCGGTGGCCGCGCTGATCGCGGGCGCCGTCATCTACTACACCGGCTGGATGCAGATCGATCCGCTGCTGTCGATCTTTGTCGCGCTGCTGATTTTGAAATCCACCATCGACGTGCTGCGCGAGTCCTATCATTTCCTGATGGGCGGCGTGCCGGAGCAGATCGACTATCTGAGCGTCGGCGCCGACCTGGGCCAGATAGACGGCGTCTGCTCCGTGCACGACCTGCATGTGTGGGACATGTCGCCCGGCCATCCTGCCCTGATCGGCCACGTGGAGATCACCGACCTGGCGCACTGGCCCACGATCCTTCAAGCCATCAAGGCCATGCTGCTGGAAAAGCACGGCATCGACCACATCACCTTACAAGCAGAAGTCACATCGCCAGCGCCGGTATGAACCTGCTTGCAATGGGCGCGGGCCACCCTATACTGCTATCAGTGATATCATTTTGCGAGGTACATCATGTCGCAGTTGCTGGTTCGTGACTTGGACGATGAAATCGTTGACGCGTTAAAACGCTTGGCGGCAACCAACGGACGCAGTGCGGAAGCCGAACACCGCGAAATCCTGCGTAGCCATCTGCTCAATCATCCGAAGAAGCGTTCTTTCAAAGAAGTGCTGGCTGAGATGCCCTACTTTGGCGATGACAATCTGTTTGACTTGAGGTAGTCATGTTTTTGATCGATACCAACGTACTCTCCGAGTGTGGCAAGGGTCCGAAGGCCAATGTTGGCGTGGTACAGTTTTTTTCCCGCGTTCAGGGCAATACCTTGTTTTTACCGGTTCAAGTCATCGGGGAAATTCAAGGGGGTATCTCGAAGCTGCGGCGCGCAGGGCGAGAACAAGCGGAACGGCAAGCAGAAAAATACGAGCTTTGGCTGGACCGCGTGCTTTCGGATTTCAGCGATCGCATCCTGAAATTCGACGTCGAAGCAAGCCGCGTATGGGGTTCCTTGCTGGCTGGCGACAAAAAAGATCCGCATGCGATCGACAAACAGATTGCCGCGATCGCTTTGATACACAATCTCGTCGTCGTCACGCGCGACAAGGGCAATGCCTTTTCACGCACACCCAATTTAAAAACACTTAATCCATTCACCTAGATCTTGCATGCATAATTTTGAAAAACGCCGCGACCGCTACAACGCCTTTGCCTCATTTGAAAACCCGCTGGTCAATCTGAGCTTCGAGATGGAGGTGCCGGACTTCCGCCCGTTCTGCAAGGCTAGCCAGCTGCCGCCGTTCCACGTCTTCCTGTACTGCGTACTGAATTCACTGAAGGACATCGACAACTTCATGTATCGCATCTACGAAGGCGAAGTCATCAAGATCGACGACTTCATGGCCTCGTACACGGTGCTCAACCAGGACAAGAATGTGAACTTCGCGCGCTTCACGCGCTCGTCGGATCTGCATGAGTTCGTCGAACGCAGCGTGAAGGCGAAGCAGTTTGCCGAAGCCAGCGACGTGCTGGTCAACACCACCGAGGCCCTGAGTCCGATGGAAAAGAAACGCAACGTCCACATCACCTGCATGCCTTGGCTGAAGCTGGTGGCGATGGAGCATCCGATCTACCACCACAAGAGCTACGACATTCCATCGGTGGCCTGGGGCCGCTTCAGCGATCCGCGCGACGACGGCAAGCTGACGGTGAACATGTCCGTGCTGGCCCACCACGGCTTCGTTGACGGCTACCACGTGCACCTGCTGGCCCAGGCCATCGCCGCGCGCGTGGCAAAAATTATTGCTTAAGCACCGGGGTCAAGTCTGACATGGGTTTAGGCGCGGCGCGCTTCCTGCACGCCGGTCACCTCGGCGATGGCGTTCAGCGCTTTTTGCAGTTGCGCGGTGGCGCCGATTTCTGCCGTGAAGGTCATGCGCGCAAAGCCTTTGGCGCTTTGCGTGTTGACGCCGATGACGTTGATCTTCTCGCGCGAGAAGATCTCGGAAATGTCGCGCAGCAGCCCCTGGCGGTCGCCCGCCAGGATGAAGATGTCCACCGGGTAGACCGTGTCCGATCCGGCCCGCCCCCATTCTGTGACGATCACCCGCTCCGGCGCCTTGGCACGCATCTCGGCGAAGTTCTTGCACGTGGTGCGGTGGATCGAAACGCCCTTGCCGCGCGTGACGAAGCCGACGATGCCGTCCGGCGGCGCCGGCTTGCAGCACTTGGCCAGCTGCGTCATCAAACCGTCGGTGCCCACCACCAGCACGCCCGACTTGGCGCCCTGGTCCACGCTGGACGCCTTGCTCTTGCCCAGCACCACCGCGTCTTCCGGTTCGGCCGACTCGCCGGTGTCGTGCAAGGCTTGCTCAACATGACGCAGGCTGAACTCATCCTTGCCCACCGACAGGAACAGGTCGTCCACCTTGGCGAAGCCCAGCTTGTTGGCCAGCGCTTCCAGGTTGACCGCCGTCTTGCCTTCGCGCTGCAGGGATTTCTCCACCATCGCGCGGCCGTGCGACAGCGTTTCCTGCATGTCGATGGCGTGGAACCAGGCGCGGATCTTGGAGCGCGTGCGCGTGGCCACGGTGTACTCGTCGCTGAGCCAGTCGCGCGACGGACCGGCCGTGCCCGGCGCGCCCTTGGCCGTGATGATCTCGCAAGTCTGGCCGTTCTTCAGCGGCGTGTTCAACGGCACCATGACGCCGTCTACGCGCGCGCCGCGGCAACGATGGCCGACGTCGCTGTGCAGATGGTACGCAAAGTCGACCGGCGTGGCGCCGACCGGCAGTTCCAGCACGCGCGCCTGTGGCGTCAGCACGAAGATGCGGTCGTCCAGCGCGGCGGACTTGAGCTTCTCGACCCACTCGCGCTGCTGTTCTTCCTGCCCCACCACGGCGTCGGCGACGTCGGTCTTCCAGGCCAGCAGCTGGCGCAGCCAGGCGATCTTTTCATCGTACTTCTGGCCGGCGAAGTTGGAGCCGCCCTCTTCCTTGTAGCGCCAGTGCGCCGCCACGCCGTACTCGGCGAAGCTGTGCATCTCCTGCGTGCGGATCTGCACTTCCAGCGGCCGGCCGTCCTCCGCCGTCACCACCGTGTGCAGCGACTGGTAGCCGTTCGATTTCGGCCGCGAGATGTAGTCGTCGAATTCTTTCGGGATCGGGGTCCAGATGTTGTGCACCACGCCCAGCACCGTGTAGCAGGTCTTGACGTCGGCCACGATCACGCGGAAGGCGCGCACATCGTACAGGTCGGTGAAGTCCAGCTCCTTGCCCTTCATCTTGCTCCAGATGGAGTAGATGTGCTTGGGCCGCCCGAACACCTCGGCCTGGATGCCGGCGGCCGCCATTTCCGACTGCAGCCGTTCGATCGCCGAGGTGACGAAGCCTTCGCGCATCATGCGCTTTTCTTCCAGCATCTTGGCGATGCGCTTGTAGGCCTCCGGCTCGATGAAGCGGAACGACAGGTCCTCCAGCTCCCACTTCAGCTGCCAGATCCCCAGCCGGTTGGCCAGCGGCGCGTACAGGTCCAGCGTCTCGCGACCGTAGGCGCAGGTCATGTCGTTGAACAGCTTGATGTCGGCGAAGTAGCGCAAGGTCGTCACGCACGACGCCAGGCGCACCAGCACCACGCGCATGTCGGAGGCCATCGCCAGCAGCATCTTGCGCAGCGTTTCCACCTGCGCCACCGCCAGTTGCGCGGCGTTGCGCCCGCGCGCGACGGCGCCCTGCGGCCCTTGGGTTTGCGTCAGTTCGCGCAACCGTATCAGCTGGCGCACGCCGGCCACCAGGTCGCTGACCTCCTGGCCGAAACGCGGTTCGATGATGGGCGCCTGCGCGGTGTCGAGCAAGGTCAGTTCGAACATCAGGCCGGCGATGCGGGTCTCGACGTCGGTGCGCATGAAGGCCAACGTGCCGGCCACGCCGACCGCGAAGTCGATCGCCGGCTGGCCGCTGGCGCACAGCTTGTCGCCGTAGGCGTCGCCGGCGAAGTCCAGCGCCGACAGCATGCGGGCGCTGTCGTCGGGCGACAGGCCCTGGACCAGCTGCTCCGACGTTGCGCTCGTGAGCGCGGTGATAGAAACCATGATGCCCCTAGCGCTGCGCCGCGACGACGATGATTTCTACCCGCCATGCCGGATCGGCCAGCCTGGCTTCAACGGTGGCGCGCGGCGGCGTGTGGCCGCTCGGCACCCAGGCGTCCCACGCTTCGTTCATGCCGGCGAAATCGGCCAGGTCGGCGATGTAGATGGTGGTGCTGAGGATGCAGGTCTTGTCGCTGCCGGCTTCGGCCAGCAGGCGGTCGATATGCCCCAGCACTTCACGGGTCTGGCCCTGGATGTCCAGCGTCTTGTCGTCGGCGATCTGGCCCGCCAGATACACGGTGCCGTTATGGATGGCCGCTTCGGACAAGCGTTTGCCTACATGCAGTCGTTTGATTTCCATACTTTTCTTCTTTAATTTAGTCCAACAGGAATTGCTTGACGATCGCGATCTGGTCATCGTGGATAAAGGTCGGCGCGTGGCCGACGTCCGCAATTTCCACCAGCCTGGCTTTCGGCCCGCGCTGGGTCATCAGCGCCGCCGTCTCCGCCGACAGCAGGTCCGACTCGGCGCCGCGCACCAGCAGCGTCGGGCAGCGGATCGCATCGTAGGCGGACCACAGCAGCGCTTCATCGGCCGCGGCCGATTCCGGCGTGGCGGAACGGAACGGCAAGGCCAGCCCCATATCGTAATGGCGCACCCACTTGCCGTCTTTATCCTGGCGCAGTACATCGCTCGCCAGTTTATGCCATTCCTCCTCGGTGTGCTGGCCGAAGGTCAGCGAGACGTCGCGGATGAACTTGGCCGCTTCGGCGAAGGTGTCGAAACGCAGGTCCTGGCCGATGTAGTCGCCGATGCGCTGCAAGGCCATCGGCGCCAGCACCGGGCCGATGTCGTTGAGGATCAGTTTGCGGATCGGGTTGTCCGGCAGCGAGGCCAGGCCCAGGCCGATCAGGCCGCCCATCGAGGTGCCGAACCAGTCGACCGTCCGTTGTTCAGCGTCCGGCAACACGCGCGCCAGCAGGGTGACAATGTCGCTAACATATTGCGGGACGCGGTACAGCTGCGGGTTCTTCAGCCAGCCGGAGCGGCCGCGGCCGACGATGTCCGGGCAGATCACGCGGTAGTCGTTGGCCAGCGCGCGCGCCATGTTGTCGAAGTCGTCGCCGACGCGGGTCACGCCGTGCACGCACAGCAGCACCTTGGGGTTGCCCTCGTCGCCCCATTCCTTGTACGACATGCGGTGCAAACCAGCCAGAGACAGACATTGAACAGACTTTATTTTTGCTTCGAACATGCGACTTCCTTGGTGGTTTTTATAGTGATTTGTGCAATGCTGTTTAGAAATACCATTTTACCGGGCGTTACGCTTAAAATCCTACCGAAGTGTAGCGCAGCACCACTTTAATCTCCAACCCTCCAGAGGACACTATGGCAAACAAGACTTTGAGCGGTAAAACGGCGCTGGTGACCGGCTCCACCTCCGGCATCGGCCTGGGCATCGCCCGCACCTTGGCGGCGGAAGGCGCCCACGTGCTGTTGAACGGCTTCGGCGACGCCGCCGAAATCGCCCAGCTGCAAATCGACCTGGCCAAGGAATTCGGCGTGCAGGTGGCTTACCACAATGCCGACATGTCCAAGCCGGCCGAGATCGAGAACATGATCGTCTTCGCCGGCGACAAGTTCGGCGGCATCGACGTGCTGGTCAACAACGCCGGCATCCAGCATGTGGCCAATGTCGAAGACTTCCCGGTCGAGAAATGGGACGCCATCATCGCCATCAACCTGACCTCGGCCTTCCACACCTCGCGGCTGGTGCTGCCGCGCATGCGCGCCAACAACTGGGGCCGCATCATCAACCTGGCGTCCACCCACGGGCTGGTGGCCTCGGCCGGCAAGTCGGCCTATGTCGCCGCCAAGCACGGCCTGATCGGGCTGACCAAGGCCAGCGCGCTGGAAACGGCCACCACCGGCGTGACGGTCAACGCGATCTGCCCCGGCTTCGTGTTGACGCCGCTGGTGCAAAAGCAGGTCGACGCCCGCGCCGCCAAGGACGGCATCAGCAACGACGATGCCAAGAAGGCGCTGCTGGCCGACAAGCAGCCGTCCGGCGAGTTCGTCACGCCGGAGGAGCTGGGCGCGCTGGCGGTGTTCCTGTGCAGCGACGCCGCCAAACAAGTACGGGGCGTGGCGTGGAATATGGACGGCGGCTGGGTCGCACAGTAAATCTTTCATAAGGGATATCACTGTTGTGAATGCGGTTAACCACAATGGTGATGTCTCATATTTTGACGGATGATGGTCTCCTCACCCGAAACGCGAGGAGACCCCGTGAAAAAGCCGTTCTATAAAATTCTATACGTGCAGGTGTTGTTCGCCATTGCCTGCGGCATCCTGCTAGGCATCTTCTACCCATCCGACGCGGTCAGCATGAAACCGCTCGGCGACGGCTTCATCAAGCTGATCAAGATGATCATCGCACCGGTGATTTTCTGCACCGTGGTCTCCGGCATCGCCGGCATGCAGGACATCAAGAAGATCGGCCGCGTCGGCGGCAAGGCGCTGTTGTATTTCGAGGTGATCTCCACCTTCGCGCTGGTGATCGGCCTGTTCGTGGCCAACATCATCCGCCCGGGCGCCGGCTTCAACGCCGACCCGGCCACGCTGGACACCAAGTCCATCGCCGAATTCACGGAAAAAGCCAAGCACCAGTCGACCATCGACTTCGTGATGAACATCATCCCGAACACCGTGGTGGACGCTTTCGCCAAGGGAGAAATCCTGCAGGTACTGCTGGTCGCCATCCTGTTCGGCTTTGCGCTGTCGCTGCTGGGTGACCGCGGCAAGCCGGTCACCAAATTGATCGACGACCTGTCGGCGGCCATCTTCGGCGTGGTCGGCATCATCATGAAAGTCGCGCCGCTCGGAGCGTTCGGCGCGATGGCCTTCACCATCGGCAAATACGGCATCGCCTCGCTCAGGCCGCTGGCCGCACTGATGGGCTGCTTCTACCTGACCTGCGCCCTGTTCGTGGTGGTGGTGCTGGGCACCGTGGCGCGCCTGACCGGCTTCTCGATCTTCAAGTTCATCGCCTACATCAAGGAAGAACTGCTGATCGTGCTGGGCACCAGCTCGTCGGAAAGCGCGCTGCCTTCGCTGATGACCAAGCTGGAGCGCCTGGGCTGCTCCAAGTCCGTGGTGGGCCTGGTGGTCCCGACCGGCTACTCGTTCAACCTGGACGGCACCAACATCTACATGACCATGGCCGCGCTGTTCGTGGCGCAGGCCACCAACACCGACCTGACCCTGGGCCAGGAACTGACCATCCTCGGCGTGGCGATGCTGACCTCCAAGGGCGCGTCCGGCATCACCGGCGCCGGCTTCATCACCCTGGCGGCGACGCTGGCCGTGGTGCCGACCATACCGGTGGCCGGCATGGCGCTGATCCTGGGCATCGACCGCTTCATGAGCGAATGCCGCGCGCTGACCAACTTCGTCGGCAACGGCGTCGCCTCGGTGGTGGTCTCGCACTGGGAAAAAGAACTGAACCACGACACGCTGCACAAGGAGCTGAACAATCCGGGTTCGACCGTGACCGACCCCGACCTGCAACCGCTGACCCGCCACGCGCACTGATCAACCTTTGCCCCGGCCACGCCCCGCACGCTGCATGACGGCCTGCGGGGCGTTTTTCATATATATTCCGGGCATGAACACCACATCCTTCCGCCTCCAGGCCGCCTCGCTGCTGTGCCTGGCAAGCAGCCTCGGCAGCGCCGCCGAGCCCGCACCCAAGGTCGACGCCATTTACCTGGCCGCGCGCCACATCGGCTATGCCGGCAAGCTGATCGACGCCAGGCGCGTCGACGACCGCGACGGCGAACACCTGCTGGTGCTGAGCCGCAAGGCCGGCCGCTCGCAGATGGAAAATTCCGACCGCGACGACGACTACATCGAACTGGCCGCCGCCTTCTACGGCCGCAAGGACGGCCGCTGGCAGCTCGAGTGGACGGTGCGCGACCATGTCGACTGTCCCGTCCTGGACCACAGCGCCGACTTCGTCCTCTCCGCCGTCAGCATCAGTGACCTGAACCACGACGGCCGCAGCGAAGTCACCATACCGTATAAACTGTTTTGCAGCGGCGGCATCGACTACTCCACCGTCAAGGTGATCCTGCGCGAAGGCGCCACCAAGCTGGCGATACGGGGCGAGCTGGAGTTCCATGGCAACCCGCCTGCGCTGGAAGGCAAGCGCCAGTACGACCCGGCCCTGCTGCAACCGGCCAACGCCGCCTACAAGAAGCACCTCGACACGGTCTGGAAGGCGCTGGTCCGGCTGCGCGATTGAGGCATTAAAAAAAAGGCACGCCGCAGCGTGCCTAGAATCGAGCGGGTCGGCTTACACGGCCGAGGTATCGAGCTCCACGCCGGTGGCGGCCTGGATCTGTTCCTTGGTGACGCCGGGTGCCAGTTCGGTCAGCTTCAAACCCTTGGCGGTCACTTCCATCACGCCCAGGTCGGTGATGACCAGGTCGACCACGCCGACGCCAGTCAACGGCAGGTCGCATTTCTTCAGCAGCTTGTGCGAAGTCGAGCCATCCTTGGCGGTGGCGACATGCTCCATCAACACCACCACCCGCTTGACACCGGCCACCAGATCCATCGCGCCGCCCATGCCCTTGACCATTTTGCCCGGGATCATCCAGTTGGCCAGGTCGCCCTGCTCCGACACCTGCATCGCGCCCAGGATCGCCAGGTTGATCTTGCCGCCGCGGATCATGCCGAACGAGTCGGCCGAACTGAAGTAGGCCGCGCCCGGCAGCGCCGTCACGGTCTGCTTGCCGGCATTGATCAGGTCGGCGTCGATTTCATCTTCGGTCGGGAACGGGCCGATGCCCAGCAAGCCGTTCTCCGATTGCAGGAATACCTCCATGCCTGCCGGGACGTAGTTCGCCACCAGCGTCGGCAAGCCGATGCCCAGGTTGACGTAGTAACCGTCCTGCAATTCCTTCGCCGCGCGCGCGGCCATTTCGTCACGAGTCCATGCCATGATATTTATTCTCCGTTATTCTTGGTTAGCGCGCACGGTGCGCTGCTCGATGCGTTTTTCCGGCGTGGCGTTGACCACGATGCGGTGCACGAAGATGCTCGGCAAGTGCACGGCGTCCGGATCGATCTCGCCGATTTCCACCAGCTGCTCGACTTCGACGATGGTGATCTTGCCGGCCATCGCGGCGTTCGGGTTGAAGTTGCGCGCGGTCTTGCGGAACACCAGGTTGCCGGCCTTGTCGGCCTTCCAGGCCTTGACCAGCGAGACGTCGGCCACCAGGCTGCGTTCCATCACGTATTGCTCGCCGTCGAATTCACGGATTTCCTTGCCGTCGGCGACGATGGTGCCGACGCCGGTCTTGGTGAAGAAGGCTGGAATGCCGGCGCCGCCGGCGCGCAGTTTCTCGGCCAGCGTGCCTTGCGGCGTGAATTCCAGTTCCAGCTCGCCGGCCAGGTACTGGCGCGCGAACTCTTTGTTCTCACCCACGTAGGAGGCGATCATCTTCTTGATCTGGCGGGTCTCCAGCAGCTGGCCGAGGCCGAAGCCGTCCACGCCGGCGTTGTTGGAGATCGCGGTCAGGCCGGTGACGCCGGAATCGCGCAGCGCGCCGATCAGCGCCTCGGGAATGCCGCACAGGCCAAAGCCGCCAACCGCAATGGTTTGCCCGTCTTGTACGACGCCCGCCAGCGCTGCGGCGGCGTCAGGATAGATTTTATTCATGGGTGTCCCTTTATAGTGTGTTGCTGAATTCATTGCTAACATTATTAAATGCGCTAGCGACGAGGCGTCTCAGCATAGAATACGCAAATCAAAAGCACAATACCGTAGAACTACCTGCCGCCCCCACACATGAACAATGCCCCGGTCATCGATTACGAATCCATTTTCCTGCACGCGCCGGTCGGCATGTGCATTTCGGAGAACCGCGTCATCCAGTCCTGCAACGAGGCGCTGGCCTCGATGTTCGGCTACGCGCGCGGGCAGCTGCAAGGCCAGTCCTTCATGGTGCTGTACCCGACCATGGACGAGTTCCTGCGCACCGGCGACCGCATCATTCCCATCATGAACGCCAAGGGCCGCTATTCGGACGAGCGCATCATGCGCCGCGCCGACGGCGAGTTGTTCTGGTGCCACGTCACCGGCCATTCGATGAAGGCTTCCGAACCACTGGGGCCCGGCATCTGGACCTTCGAGGACGTCAGCGAAAAACGCCCGGTGACGGCGGAACTGACCCCGCGCGAACGGGAAATCGCCGCGCTGCTGGTCGAGGGCAAGACCAGCAAGACCATCGCCCGCCAGATCGACCTCAGCCCGCGCACGGTGGAAATGCACCGCGCCAAGCTGATGCGCAAATTCTCGGCCGCCACCTCGTCGGAACTGGTCCACAAGCTGGTCGGCCTGCAGCTTTAACTACGTTGCGGTCATGCCGTCGTCGGCGGAAATAATCGCGCCGTTGATGAAGTTGGAGTCCTCGCCGGCCAGCAGCAACAGCAGGCCGTCCAGGTCTTCCGGCTTGCCCGGGCGCTTGCGCGGCAGCATATTGATCAGCTTCTGGCCCTGCTCGCTCGCGAAGTAATCCTCGTTGATCTCGGTCGAGATGTAGCCGGGGCAGATGGCGTTGGTGTTGATGCCGTACTTGCCCCACTCCACAGCCATGGCCTTGGTCATCTGCACCACGCCGGCCTTGCTCATGCAATACACGCCGATCTGCGGCATCACCCGCAGCCCCGCCACCGAGGCGATGTTGATGATGCGGTGCTTTTTGCTCGGGTCGCCCTTGGCGCGCGCGATCATGCGCTTGGCGGTCTGCTGGGCCACGAAGAAGGCGCCGCGCAGGTTGGTGTCCATGACGAAGGAATAATCCTCCGGCGTGACGTCGACCAGCCGCTGGGTGGTCGACACGCCCGAGTTGTTGACCAGGATGTCGATCGGCCCGGCCTCGGTCTCCGCATGGGCGATGGCCGACTTGATGCTGGCGAAGTCGGTCACGTCCAGGCTGACCACATGGGCGGCGCCGCCATCGGCCTCGATTTCGGCGCGCAACTCCTTCAGGCGCTCGGTGCGGCGCGAGGCCAGCACCACCTGGGCGCCGGCCTGGGCCAGCACTTTGGCAAACCGGGCTCCGAGACCGCTGGAGGCGCCGGTGATCAGCGCAATTTTTCCCTCAAAGTTGACTTCTATGCCCACGAGCTACTCCTAGTGTTTGGTATAAGTGATGAATTGCCGACAGCGTGACTGTCGAATCGTTATGATTACACAAATCGCCAGTATTAGATTGCAGTGTCTAATAATGTCCCTCAAAATGGCGCCCACATTGCATTCCGAGCGAAAAAGAAGCACACTCGTGCTTAAATTTCCCTCCACCCATTTGACCACGATAAGAACAGACCATGACACAGCCACAAAATCTAGTAGAACAGTACGGCCCACGCGACGCGATGGAGTATGACGTCGTGATCGTCGGCGGCGGCCCTGCGGGCTTGTCGGCGGCCATCAAGATCAAGCAGCTGGCCGCCGAAAAAGGCCAGGAAGTGTCGGTCGTCGTGCTGGAAAAAGGCGGCGAACTGGGCGCCCACATCCTGTCCGGCGCCGTGATGGACCCCAAGGCCCTGACCGAACTGATCCCTGATTGGAAGGAGAAAGGCGCGCCGCTCAACACCGAAGTCACGGAAGACCGCGTATTGTTCCTGACCGAAACCAAGGCCTTCAAGACCCCGAACATGCTGCTGCCGGCCTGCTTCGAGAACCACGGCAACTACGTGATCTCGCTGGGCAACGTGGTGCGCTGGCTGGGCCAGCAGGCCGAGGCGCTGGGCGTGGAAATCTTCCCCGGCTTCCCGGCCGCCGAAATCCTGTACAACGACGACGGCTCCGTCAAGGGCGTGGCCACCGGCAATATGGGCGTCAAGCGCGACGGCGAAGCCGGCTCGGACTTCCAGCTGGGCATGGAACTGCACGGCAAGTACACCCTGTTCGCCGAAGGCGCGCGCGGCCACCTGGGCAAGCAGCTGATGGCCAAGTACGACCTGAACAAGGGCAAGGACCCGCAATCCTACGGCATCGGCATCAAGGAACTGTGGGAAATCGACCCGGCCAAGCACCAGCCCGGCCTGGTGGTGCACACCACCGGCTGGCCGCTCGACAGCAAGACCTATGGCGGCTCCTTCCTGTACCACCTGGAAAACAACCAGGTCATGGTCGGCTATGTGGTCGGCCTGAACTACGAGAATCCCTACCTGTCGCCGTACGAGGAATTCCAGCGCTACAAGACCCATCCGGCCATCAAGACCTTCTTCGAAGGCGGCAAGCGCATTTCCTACGGTGCCCGCGCGATCACCGCCGGCGGCCTGCAATCCCTGCCCAAGCTGGTGTTCCCGGGCGGCGCGCTGATCGGCTGCGACGCCGGCTTCCTCAACATGAGCCGCATCAAGGGCAGCCACGCCGCCATCAAGTCCGGCATGCTGGCCGCCGAGTCCGTGTTCGAAGCGCTGGGCGCCAGCCGTCAGCACGATGAACTGGCCTCCTACCCGGTCGCCTTCGAAAAATCCTGGTTGCACGAAGAACTGCATGTGGCGCGCAACGTCAAGCCATGGCTGAACAAGGGCCTGTACCTGGGTTCGCTGATGACCGGCATCGACCAGCTGGTGTTCCGCGGCAAGGCGCCGTGGACCCTGCACCACAGCCACGCCGACCACGAATGTCTGAAGCCGGCAGCGCAGTTCACGCCGATCAGCTATCCCAAGCCGGACGGCAAGCTGACCTTCGACCGCCTGTCGTCGGTGTTCATTTCCAACACCAACCATGCCGAAGACCAGCCCATCCACCTGACCTTGAAGAACCCGAGCGTGCCGGTGGACGTCAACCTGGCCCAGTATGCCGGTCCGGAAGCGCGCTACTGCCCTGCCGGCGTGTACGAATTCATCAAGACCGACGAAGGCGCCGACCGCCTGCAAATCAATGCGCAAAACTGCGTGCACTGCAAAACCTGCGACATCAAGGATCCGACCCAGAATATCGTCTGGATAACCCCGGAAGGCGGCGGCGGCCCGAACTATCCCAACATGTAAGACTAAAAAGCAACGAAAGCTCGGCAGCGCGTCCTCAGGGGCGCGCTGTTTTTTTATTCCAGGAACAATTTATTGCGCCGTCCGGGCAAAAGCGGACCATAATCGTGCGGTGGACAGGCTGTGCAACAAGCCAAAACAATGGGAAAACGGCCGCTGTTACAAAATATTTCGCAAATTTCCACAAAGCATTTAATGTCCTCCCAGATATGGTCGTCTTGTACTTGGGAGAGCACAAAGGATCCGTTGCTCCGAACTGAATCCACCTACCAGGAGTTATTTCATGCTGAGCCTTCACACCAACGCTGCGGCCCTTTCCGCACAGAACTCGATCTCCCGCACCCAGATGTCGTTGTCGACTTCGCAGACCCGTCTGAGCACCGGCTTCCGTGTCAATTCGGCCATGGACGATGCTGCAGGCCTGCAAATTGCAACCCGCCTGAAAGCCCAGACCAGCGGCATGAGCATGGCCATGCGCAACACCCAGAACTCGATCTCGATGCTGCAAACCGCCGAAGGCGCGTTTGACGAAGTCACCACCATGCTGACCCGCATGAAAGATCTGGCCACCCAGGCAGCCGACGTGTCGTCGACCGCAAAAGACCAGGCAGCACTGCAGTCCGAATTCGATGCCCTGGGTAGCGAACTGAACAACGTCATGAAGAACACCACCTTCGGCGGCGCCAAGCTGATGGACGGCGGCACGATCGCTTCGTCGATGACCTTCCAGATCGGCGCCACCAAGTCCGAAACCATGGCAGTCGACCTGTCAGCCGCCGTGACCGCAGCCGTTGCCGGCCTGACCAGCGTCACCGCACGCTACGCAGCAGGCGGCGCAGCAGTCGGCGCCGAGATCTCGGACGGCTCCGATGGTACCGCCGCTGGCGCGACCAACACCGCCGGCCAGACCGCAGCGAACGCCTCGATCGACACGATCAGCACCGCCATCGACTTGATCGGCGGCGTACGCTCGTCGCTGGGTGCTGCCGCCAACCGTCTGGACCACGTGTACAACAACTTGTCGAACATTTCGACCAACACCAAAGCGGCAACTGGCCGTATCATGGATACCGACTTCGCTAGCGAATCGTCGAACATGACCTCCAGCCAGATGCTGCTGCAAGCTGGTACCGCCATGCTGAAACAATCGAACAGCACGTCGTCGCTGGTTATGTCCTTGCTGCAGTAATCGTAGCGCCTTCCTGATCTGCTCGCGGGTCAGGAATACAAGGAGCCAACCGGAGTATCGGTTGGCTTTTTTTTCATCGGATTTTTTCGAGAGCGAGCTTGATGGCTTTAGACCGCATCGGACCCACTTCGCGCCCGCTGGGCATCCCGGACCGGCAGACCGTCACGCCAGGCCCGGTTGCGCGCGCGCCCCGCGAAGTGCCGTTGGATGCGGACTATCCGGTCGGCCCGCTGGCGCCCAGCGGCCCCGGCGCCGTCGGCGTGCTGCTCGATGGCCCGGAAGGCCTGCCGCTGCCGCAATCGGGCGTCGAGGCGCTGGCCGCCGCGCTGGCCGAAGTGCCGAACGCCGCCGATCCGGCCGCGATGCGCCCCAATCAAGTCTTCCTGTCGCGCCAGCTGGTCTGGCAGCCGCCCGACACACAGATGATGGCCGCCTCGTGGCAAGTCATGGTGCGCACCTATGCCGAACAGCGCGCCGCCTGGCTGGAGCAGGCCAACGGCCAGCATGTGCCGTCCAGCCTGTTCATGGCCGACCACACGCCGGCGGCCATGCGCGACGGCCGCCCCGGCCTGCCGCTGGTGACCGAGATGGAGCCGTGGCGCTTCGCCGTGTATGCCTGGGGCGCCGAGCGCCTGGTGCTGAAGGTGATCGTCAAGGACGACGAGGAACAGGAACGCAACAACCGCCGCCGCCGTTCGCGGGTGGCGCTGCGGCTGGAGCTGATGCTGCCGGGCGTGGGCCGGGTGGTGATCCAGATGGAGCCGGCCACCGGCAACGGCGTGGCGCTGGAAGTGGGCGCGGCCCAGACCTCGGCCATGCAGCACATGCGCGAAATGCTGCCGCAACTGGCGGCCACCGTCAGCCGCTGCGGCCTGACGATCTTGCGCTGCCGGCTGCGGCGCGAACTGCCGCCGGCCGGCGGCGAACACCACTACCCTACCCGCGCCCACACGGCGGCGCTGAGCCAGGCCATCTTCAAGGCCATGGCCGAGCTGGCAGTGCTGCTGTCGCAGCCGCTGCCGCCGGACGACCTGTTCTCCGAATCGGCCTGAACACCCGGAATGGGTCCCCAGACAGAAAAAATGCCGCCCGGTCCGTGGACTGGGCGGCATCTGGCCGGAGCCGGCGGGGATCAGCCGACGGTGCCGATGATGCTCACTTCGCGGTTTTCCGGGATCTCGTTGTACGACAGCACGTGCAGGCCGGGCGCGAACAGGCGGGCATAGCGCGCCAATAACGGACGGATCTGCGGCAGCACCAGCAGCAGCGGCGGCGTGGCCTGCTGCTTCATCTGTTCGCGCGCCACCGGCATGTTGACCTGCAGCTGCGCCAGCAGGTGTGGATCGATGGGATAGTTGTCCAGCACGATCTTGCCGCTCTGGCGCGCCTGGTTCAACGAACCGAGCAGCATGTTCTCCAGGTCTCCGCCCAGGTTGAAGGCCTGCATCTCGGTCTTTTGCCCGAACAGGCCGGTGACGATCTGGCGCCGCAGCGCGCAGCGCACCTCGGCCGCCAGCAGGATCGGGTCCTTGGTGGTCTCGGAACTGTCGACCAGGGTGGTGGCGATCGGCACGATATCCTTCAACGACACGTTTTCCGCCAGCAGCACGCGGAACACACGCAGCATCTGCGTGTGGGTCAGCGCCTTGTCCAGCGAGGCGGCCAGCTTGGGCGACAGCGCCGCCAGCCGGTCCATCAGCGCCGGCACGTCCTCGTGGCGGAACAGCTCCGGCAGGTATTCGCGGATCAGCTTGGACAAGTGGGTGGCGATCGCGCTCGGCGCCTCCACCACCTGGTAGCCCAGCCCCAGCGCGTTGGCCTTCTCGCTGGTCTCGATCCACGTCACCGGCATGCCGTAGGCCGGCTCGATGCCGGGAATGCCGTCGATCTGGCCGTAGATATTGGGCGACGGGATCGCCATCAGGCGGTCGGCGAACACTTCGGCCTGGGCCACCACGCTGCCCGACAACATCACCGAATACTGCGAAGGCTTCAGGCCCAGGTCGTCGCGCACGACGATAGGCGGCAGCAGCAGGCCCATCGCTTCGGACAGGCTCTGGCGCACGCCCTTGACGCGCTTGGTCAGCGGCTCGCCATGGGCCTTGTCGATCAGGCTGACCAGCTTGTAGCCCAGCGCCACCTGCAACTGCTGCACGGCCGGCAGGCTGTGCCAGTCGAGCTCGGGGTTGCGGTCTTCGCGCAGCGCCGCCTCGATGGCGTCGAGGTTGCTGGTTTCGGGCGCCTTGACCTTTTGCAGCAGCCGGTAGCCGACATAGGCCAGCACCAGCGCGAACGGGCCGAACATCTGCCACGGCATGCCCGGCACCATGGCCAGGATCAGCATCATGCCCGAGGCGCTCAGCATCACCTGCGGCGAGGCCAGCACCTGGCCGCCGACCTGCTGTTCGAAGTCGCCGGAGTCGGAGATACGGGTCACCAGGATCGCCGCCGCGGCCGACAGCAGCAGCGCCGGGATCTGCGCCACCAGGCCGTCACCGATGGTCAGCAGCGCGTATTGCTTGAAGGCGTCGCCGAAGGACATGTCCTGCATCAGCGCGCCGATGGCCACGCCGCCGACCATGTTGATGATCAGGATCAGGATGCTGGCGACGGCGTCGCCGCGCACGAACTTGGAGGCGCCGTCCATGGCGCCGTAGAAGTCGGCCTCGGCGGCGACATCCTGGCGCCGCGCCTGGGCTTTTTCCTGGTTGATCAGGCCGGCGTTGAGGTCGGCGTCGATCGCCATCTGCTTGCCCGGCAAGGCGTCCAAGGTGAAGCGCGCCGACACTTCGGAGATCCGCTCCGCGCCCTTGGTCACCACCATGAAGTTGATGATCATCAGGATCACGAACACCACGATGCCGACCACGTAATTGCCGCCGATGACGACCTTGCCGAAGGCTTCGATCACCTGGCCGGCCGCGGCCGTGCCTTCATGGCCGTGCAGCAGCACCACCCGGGTCGAGGCCACGTTCAAGGTCAGGCGCATCATGGTGGTGGCCAGGATCACCGTCGGGAACACCGAGAAGTCCAGCGGCCGGCGGGCCGACACCGACACCAGGATCACGATCAGCGCCAGCACGATGTTGAACGTGAACATCACGTCCAACAGGATAGGCGGCAACGGCAGGATGATCATCGCCAAAATCACCAGCAGGAATGCCGGCGTGGCGAACTTGTGGCGACGCGCTTCTGCGACCAGCCTGTTCAAAAAATTCATGACTTAACAACCTCGCTCATGGATGTGGGGACATCGACTTCTTTTGGATACACCGGCTCGGCGCTGCGCCGTCCGGTACGGAATGCCTTCAACTGCAATATGTAGTTCAACACCTGCGACACCGCCTGGTACAGCTGGACCGGGATCTGCTGGTTGACCTGGCTGGTGTTGTAGATGGCGCGCGCCAGCGGCGCCAGCGGCATCACCTCGATCTTGAACTCGACCGCCAGCTGGCGGATGTACAAGGCCATCTCATCGATGCCCTTGGCGATCACATACGGTGCTTCGGCACGGTTCTGGTCGTACTTGAGCGCCACCGCGTAATGCTCCGGGTTGACGATCACCACGTCGGCGGTGGGCACCGTCTTGCGCGCGCTGCGCCGCGCCATGGCCCGCTGCAGCTGGCGGATGCGGCTCTTCACTTCCGGCCGGCCCTCGCTCGACTTGTGCTCCTCCTTCTGGTCCTGCTTGGACATGCGCTGGTTCTTGGCGAAGAAATACGCCTGCGCCGGCACGTCGACCAAGGCGAAGATGATAAACACTGCGACCAGCGACATCAAGCTGTCGAGCATCAAATTCGAGCCCATCATCATGGCCTGGCCCATCGGCATGTGCTGCAGCTGGGTGTAGCTCTGCACCGTCGAGCGCGCCACATGGACCAGCACCGCGATCAGCACGCCGGCCTTGCCCAGCGAGATCAGGAACTCGATGCCGTGCTTGGCGCCGAACAGCCGCCCCAGGTTGGCCGCCGGGCTCAGGCGTTCCATCTTGAACGCCCAGTGCTTGGTGCTGACCACCCAGCCGCCCGGCACCATCGCCCCCAGCACGATGAAGAACGGCACCACGAACAGCGGCAGCACCATCTTGATCAGCAACCACATCGCCGAGCTGAACACCGTCGACATGGCGTTGTCGATCGCGCCCGAGGAACTGAACGGCGCAAAGCTCTGGTGGAAAATCTCGAGGAACTCGCCCAGGTAGTCGGGCAGCAGGTAGACGAACAGCTTCAGGCTGACCAGGATGCCGATCGCGGTCGACAGGTCGCGCGAACGCACCACCTGCCCTTCCTGGCGCGACTTCTTGAGCTTCTGCTGTGAAGCCTTTTCTGTCTTGTCGGCGCTGTCCTGTTCAGCCATGGACCGCCACCTGCATCTGCTGGCGTATCAGCTCCAGCACCATATTGGTCATCCGCACATAATGCTCGGGGATGAAGCGCACCACCTGCCCCAGCATCATCAGGCCGAATATGGTGATCACGGAAAAACCCAGCGCGAACAGGTTCAGCGCCGGCGCCACCCGGTTCAGCAGGCCGAAGCCCAGCTGCACCACCAGGGTGGAAAACACGATGGGGATGGCCAGCAGCATGGCGGCGGAAAAAATCCAGGCGACGTTGTAGGCGATGGCGTTGATCAGCATCGGGCTGTAGCCGTGGCCCAGCGGCCAGGCCTTGAAGCTCTGGCCGATGACGTTGGTGATCACCAGGTGGCCGTCGATGGCGAAGAAGACCATGATCGACAGCACCGACAGCAGCGCCGACACCACGTCCGACGACTGGCCGTTCATCGGGTCGTTCATCACCGCCATCGAAAAACCCATCTGCGACGACACCAGGTAGCCCAGCACGCCGATCACCGACATGGCGAAGTGGAAGGCCAGGCCCAGCACGAAGCCGATCAGCGCCTGCTCGATGGTCGCCACCACACCGTGCATGGAAAACGGCTCGATCGCATAGGCGCCGGCGGCGGTGGTCAGCGGCAGCATCAGGATGGACAGCACCAGCGCGATCAGGATGCGCACCGTGACCGGCGTGACCGCCTCGCCCAGCACCGGGGCGCCGATGAACATCGCCAGGATGCGGCAGAACGGCCACCACAGCGCGGTGAGCATCGGCAGCAACTGGCTCAGTATCGGTTCCATGACGGGCCAGCTAGCCGACCAGCGTGGCCGCGCGGGTGAAGATCGAGACGCAGAAGTCCATCAGGTAACCGGCCATCCAGCGCCCCATCAGGATGATCGCCAGCAGGGTCACCAGCAGCCTCGGCAGGAAGCTCAGCGTCTGTTCATTGATCTGCGTGGCGGCCTGCACCAGCGCCACCACCAGGCCGGTGATCAGGCCGGGCACGACCAGGATCACCACCAGCAGCATGACGATGTGCAGCGATTCGACCACCAGGTCGACGGCAACTTCGGGAGTCAGCATCGGGTCGCTCCTCAGTACGCCTGCACGCTCGTGACGAGCGTATTGACGGTCAGGGTCCAGCCGTCCACCAGCACAAACAGCAGCAGCTTGAACGGCAAAGAAATCACCAGCGGCGACAACATCATCATGCCCATCGCCATCAGCACCGACGACACCACCAGGTCGATCACCAGGAAGGGAATGAACAGCATGCAGCCGATCTGGAAAGCGGTCTTCAGCTCCGACAGCACGAACGCCGCCAGCTTGACGGTGAAGGCGTGCTGCGACGGTTCGGTGATCTTGTCCTCGCCGGCCAGGTGGGCGATCTGCTGCAGGGCCGCCTTGCTGGTCTGCGCCAGCATGAAGCGCGACACCGGCTTCTCGGCGATCTGCAGCGCGACCTCCAGGCCGATCTTGTCCTGGTCGTAGGGCACGAAGGCTTCGGTCCAGATCTGGTCGCCGATCGGACGCATCACCAGCAAGGTCAGGATCAGCGCCACCCCGGTGATGATGCGGTTGGGCAGGCCCTGCTGCAGGCCCAGCGCCTGGCGCAACAGCGACAGCACGATCACGAAGCGGGTGAAGCTGGTCATCATCATGACCATCACCGGGAGCAAGCCCAGCAAGGTCATGACGATCAGGATCTGGGTCTTGACCGTCAGTTCGGTTTTGGCGCCGGGCACCACGTTGGCCAGCAGGTCGACCGCATGGGCCGGAGCGCAGGCCAGCAGGCCCAGCAACGTCAAGCCCGCGACCGCTGGCAGCAGTCGCCGGCGCCACTGCGGGTTCGGGCTCCAGGTCATGGAGTCATCATGTCGAGATTCAGGCCGTCCAGGTCGATCACTTTGAGGCCGTAGTTTTCGCCCGCCACCACCACTTCGGCGCGGCCGATGGCGGTGCCGTTGACCTTGATCACCAGCGGTTCGCCGGCCAGCACGTCGAGCTCGACCACGCTGTCAGGGCCGATCGCCATCAGTTCCTGCAGCGAGATGCGGGCCGAGCCCACCTCCAGCGTCAGGGTTACCGGGATCTTGCGCATCATGGCCGGCAGGTCGCGGCGCGTCGGCGTGGCCGGCACGTCGGTCAGCTCGGTGCCGACCTGGTCGATAATCATTTCTTCGGACAGGTCTTCCAGCAGGGCGTCGCTAGGGTTGGCTACGTTCATGTTCATCATGTTATTCGGCGTCTTCAAAAGAGGTTAAACAGAGTTTGCCTTTGTGTTCGGTGACGGCGGCCGTGAAGAGACGGGAATCTTCGAGCAGCACGTCCGCTCTGTTCAGGCTGATCGGGATCACGTCGCCGACCTGCAGGTCGTACAGGCTGCCCAGCGGCACTTCCTTGCTGGCCAGGCGGCCGACCAGGCCCACTTGCAGGCGCTGCGCCAGCGGCGCGGCGGGCTGGACCTTCTTGCCGGCGTCGCGGTCGCGCAACAGACCGCGCAGCACATTGGCCATCAGCGTCTTGTCGAGCGCGAACCAGTACTGGCCGGTGGCGCCGCTCTTGATGTCGGCCACGGTGACGGTGATGATCCAGCTGCCCTTGGGCGGATGGGAGCCGGGGGCCGGCTTGAATTCGCTGTCGACCGCCTCCGGCTCGCCCTCGGCCGGGACCGGCTTGTCGAGCACCGGCAGGTTGAGTTCGATGCGGCCGGCCAGCGTGCCGGCCAACTGTTGCCCCAACACCACGGCGAGGCGCTCTTCGGTGGCGGTCACCTTGACCGTGTTCTCGTCCAGCGCGGCAGCGTCCGCCTTGCCGCTGCCGTAGCGGAAGTTCAACACACTGAGCAGCACCTTGCGTTCCAGCGAGAAGGCGATCTGCCCGGCCGGCGCGGCAAAGCTGAGCCAGCGGCCGCGGGTTTCGTTGGCTTCAAGCCGCTCGAACTTGACGTCCTCGACCTGGAAACCACCCCAGTAGCGGCGGTTCATATTCAGCCGCATCGACTGCGCCAGATCGTCGCGCAACTGGGCCGCAAAGAGATGCAGCAGATGCACCGGCCGCCCGAGCAGGCATGGGTCCAGAACTTGAGGTGGCGCGGTCTGTTTTGTCGTTGTCATGTTTTCGCCATATCGGAAATTCCTAGCTACTCCTCCATCATCGCACTATCCAGCCAAAAACTGGTTACTTCCAGCGCACTATTTGGGGAATATTACCTATCGTAACTTAAAGTCATGCGTTGTCGTTAGCACAGGATACATCAAAATTCACATTATTGCCATCCAACAATATTTGACGAAGTAATTCCCGGCGGCAAATAAGTCTTTACAAGAATATTGCTAGCCAGTAAGCTTAACCCGCTTCCCGTCGTCTGACGCTGCTCTGCAACACACTTGAATACATGGCGCTTAGTGAATGATTTATAACGATATTTGCCGCAAGAGAACAGTTCCCGGCAACCGGGAACTGCGTCAGCGCCCCTACCCCCACTGCCGCATCACTAACGCCGCCGCCACAGCGCGGGCCCGGCATTGAGCACCATGCATACGCTGACTTTCTTACAAGACTGTGACATCGCCGTAACATCCGCCGCGAAGTGTCGTTTGATGGAACACAGCGACTTACAGATAAACAACGCGGGGCTTGCTGCTTTCTGGCAATCTGGATATGGTAGACATGTGGGACTAACGTTGCATAAACGGGAGATAGCAAGATGAGTAACGGAATCTCTAACCTGATACAGGCCGACCTCGCGTCGCTCACCAACGCGGCGCAAAACCTGGCCCAGCAAAGCGTGGCGCCCGCCGCGCAATTTGTCGCCGGCGCCGGCGACAGTCAGCCGGCCTTCTCCTTCGCCCAGTCGATGAAGGACGCGGTCCACAAGGTCAACGACGCCGACGCCAATGCCGCGCAGCAAATGTCCGACGTCGACGCCGGCAAGAGCGACGACCTGGTCGGCGCCATGTTGTCCAGCCAGGAAGCCAGCCTGTCCTTCTCGATGTTGATGCAAGTGCGCAACAAAGTGATGGGCGCCGTGGACGAGCTCATCAAATTGCCGCTGTAACAGCGTGCCCAGTTCAACGCGAAAGCCAACAACGTGATCAATTCCATCAAGTCCGCCTTCGAGCGCTGGCGCGCCAGCCCGGTCGCGCTGTCCATGCCACCCAACCTGCTGAAAAACCTGTATCCGCTGCTGCTGCTGGCGATCGGCGTGACGGCCATGGTGCTGATGTATCTGTGGAGCGACCAGTCCGGCTATAAACCGGTGTTTGGCGCGCGCGAAAAAGTCGCCGCGGCCGACATGATGACGGTGCTCGACGCCGACCACATCCCCTACCGTCTGCATCCGGAATCGGGCCAGGTGCTGGTGCCGAACTCGATGCTGGGCAAGGTGCGCATGCTGCTGGCCGCCAAGGGCGTGACCGCGCAGCTGCCGGCCGGCCTGGAGCTGATGGACAAGAACGACCCGCTGGGCGTGTCGCAATTCGTGCAGGACGTGCGCTTCCGGCGCGGCCTGGAAGGCGAGCTGGCGCAATCGATCATGACGCTGGACGCGATCGCCCACGCGCGCGTGCACCTGTCGATCGCCAAGTCGACCTCGTTTGTCTCGTCGGACGGCGAGAAGTCGTCGGCCTCGGTGGTGGTGGCGATGAAGCCCGGCCACACGCTGGCGCCGGAAGCGATCGCCGCCGTGGTCAACATGGTGGCCGGCAGCGTCGCCAGCCTCAGCCCACAACGGGTCAGCCTGGTCGACCAGACCGGCAACCTGCTGTCGTCCCACATCGACCTGGTCGACGGCTTCGACGCCGGCAGCGCCAGCAATGAAAACGGCAAGCGTTACCAGGACGAGGTCAAGGCCAATGTGCGCAACCTGCTGGGCCCGGTGATCGGCGACGACAATTTCCGCATGAGCGTGATGGCCGTGGTCGACAACGACAAGATTGAGGAAACGGTCGAGAAATACGGCGCCGATCCGAAAGTGACCAGCGAGGCGATGCGCGAAGAACAGGACCGCAACCGCGTGGCGCAGGGCGTGCCCGGCACCCTGTCGAACCGTCCGCCGCCGGCCAACGCCAACCCGGCCGACGCCGCCAAGCCGGCCGCCGCCAACGACCCCAACAATCTCGCCGACGGCACCGCGCGCAAGAACGCCACCACCCGCCAGTACGCCTACGACCGCAGCATCACCCAGACCAAGCGCAGCCGCGGCCGGCTTGAAAAGCTGAGCGTGGCCGTGGTGCTGGCGCAGGCGGCCTCGCCGACGCCCAAGACCGGCTGGAGCGCCAACGAAATCGCCAACATCGACAAGATCCTGCGCAACGGCCTGGGCATCAACAGCGAGCGCGGCGACCAACTGGTGGTGTCGGTCATGAACTTCCCGCCGAAAGCGGCGACGCCGCCGTGGTGGCAGGAACGCGACAACGTGGTCGACCTCAGCTCCTACGTGATGTACGGGGTCGGCATCATCCTCGGCTACTTCCTGCTGCTGCGTCCGCTGATGCGCCTGGCCACGGTGCGCTTCACCCCGCCGCCGCAGGAGCTGGCGCGCATCGCCGCCGAACGCCGCGCCGCCGAACAGGCCGCCGTGGTGGCCGCCAAGGAAGCCAAGGAAGCGGCCGCCGCCGCGGCCGGCACGCCGGCGCTCGCCGGCGCCCACGCCCCGGGCACGCCGGGCGCCGCGCCTGCGCTGCCGGGCGCCGCCGCCCAGCCGGGCATGCCGGTGGTGCCGCTGCTGGAAAACTACGATCTGCCGCCGCCAGGCTCGGCGGTCGACGTCATGGTCGACCACCTGAAAGTACTGGCCGCCAAAGAACCGGAACGTGTCGCCGAAGTCGTCAAACAATGGATGCAGAAAAATGGCCGAACTCAATAACCCCCAGGACGAAGATTACGGCGACGCCGTCCGCAACGCCCAGCTGTCGCCGGTGGAACAGGCCGCGATCGTGCTGCTGAGCATAGGCGAGGAACCGGCCGCGGCCGTGTTGCGCTGCCTGTCGCGCGAGGAATTGCTGGAAGTGACCCAGGTCATGTCGCGCATGAGCGGCATCAAGGTCGAGTCCGTCAAGACCGCGATGCAGACCTTCTTCGACGACTACCGCCAGCAGTCCGGCGTGCACGGCGCCTCGCGCAGCTACCTGAAGCGCTCGCTGGACCTGGCGCTCGGCGGCGACCTCGCCAACACGGTGCTCAACAACATCTACGGCGACGAGCTGCGGCCCAAGATGGCGCGCCTGCAATGGGCCTCGCCGAAGTGGCTGGCCGAATACATCTCCAACGAGCACGTGCAGATGCAGGCGGTGTTCCTGGCCTTCCTGCCGGCCGCGCTGGCCGGCCAGATCATCGACGCGCTGCCGGCCGACGGCCGCGACCTGGTGCTCTTGAACCTGGCCCGCCTGGAAGAGATCGACCGCGACCTGCTCGTCGAGCTCGACGAGCTGGTGGTGCGCTGCCTGTCCTCCTTCGATTCGCAGAGCACCAGCGTGGAAGGCATACGCCAGGCCGCCGAGATCCTCAACCGCCTGCCCAGCAACCGCGCGCAGATGGTCGAGCTGCTGCGCGCGCACGACCCGGAAGTGGTGTCCAAGATCGAGCTGTCGATGTACGACTTCTTCATCCTCGGCAACCAGTCCGAGGTGGCGATCACCCGCATCATCGAGGAAGTGCCGCTGGAGCAATGGGCGATCGCGCTCAAGGGCGCCGAAGTGTCGATCCGCGACGCCATCCTCAAGACCATGCCGAAACGCCAGGCCCAGGCCTTCGAGGACATGATGCGCCGCGCCGGCCCGATGCCGCTGTCGCGCATCGAGCAAACCCGTCAGGAAATCATGGCCACCGTCAAGGCGCTGGCCGACGTCGGCGAGATCGAGATCCAGCTGTTCGCCGAGCAGGTGGTCGAATGAAGTCGTTCCGCGCTTACCGCTTTCCGCCGCTGGCGCAGTTCACCAACCTGGCGCACCAGCGCGCGGTGGCGCACAGCCACAGCCAGAGCGGCGACGGCGGCGCCCAGTGGGCCGCCTCGGTCAGCGAGGGCTTTGAACAGGGCCAGCGCGACGGCTACGAGATCGGCCTGGCGCGCGGCCAGGAGGACGGCTTCGAAGCCGGCCGCAGCTCGGGCCAGGAACAGGGCCGGGAAGAAGGCCGCCACGAAACCCTGGTGGCCTACGACCAGATGGCGCGCCCGGTCGACGCCATGCTCAAAAGCCTCAAAAAACTGCGCTCCGACTACCGCGCCGCCCAGCGCAAGGAAGTGGTCGACCTGGTGGCCAAGGTGGCGCGCCAGGTGATCCGCGCCGAACTGGCCTTGCAGCCGGTGCAGCTGATGGCCCTGGTCGAGGAAACGCTGGCGTCGATGCCGCCGACCCGCGAGGAAATCGACGTCTTCCTGAACCCCGAGGAACTCAAGCGCATCGCCGAGCTGGACCCGAAACGTTCCAAACGTTGGAACCTGATCCCGGACGCCCGCCTGGAAGTGGGCGAGTGCCGCATCAAGGCCGGCGACAATGAAGTTGATGCTGGATGTCATCAACGTCTTGCGGCTGTCATGGAACAGGTCGATAATCAACTTCAAGCTGCCGACGGCGGCGATGAACCGGAGATCGAAGAGTGATCGCTGACGCCTTACGCAATCTCGAACTGGGTTCCGTGCCCATGGCGACCCCGACCGGTCGCCTGGTGGGGGCGTCCGGTTTGCTGCTTGAGGCCGTCGGTTGTCCCTTGCACACCGGCCAGCGTTGCCAGATTGAGACAGTCAACGGCGAATGGCTGGACGCGCAAGTGGTCGGTTTCCGCGACAAACTGTCGTTCCTGATGCCGTTCAAGAAGGCCATCGGCCTGACCACCGGCGCCCGCGTGCTGCCCTCCCCCGAAAAAGTCAGCATGCAGATCGGCTCCGGCTGGCTGGGCCGCATGGTCAACGGCCTGGGCGAGCCGATCGACGGCCTGGGCAAGCTGTCCGGCGACTTCCCGCTCGAACCGCTGCCGCCGCGCATCCATCCATTGAAGAAAAAGCCGGTGACCGAGGCGCTGGACGTGGGCGTGCGCGCCATCAACGCCATGCTGACCCTGGGCAAGGGCCAGCGGGTCGGCCTGATGGCCGGCTCCGGCGTCGGCAAGTCCGTGCTGCTGGGCATCATGACGCGCCAGACCGTGGCCGACGTGGTGGTGGTCGGCCTGATCGGCGAGCGCTCGCGCGAGGTGCGCGAATTCGTCGAAATGTCGCTCGGCAAGGACGGCCTGGCCAAGGCCGTGCTGGTGATCGCCCCGGCCGACGAAAGCCCGCTGATGCGCATCATGGCCACCGAGCTGTGCCACTCGATCGCCGCCCACTACCGCGACCAGGGCAAGAACGTGCTGCTGCTGGTCGATTCGCTGACCCGCTACGCGATGGCGCTGCGCGAAGTGGCGCTGGCGCTGGGCGAGCCGCCGGCCACCAAGGGCTATCCGCCGTCGGTGTTCTCGGCGCTGCCGCAGCTGATCGAATCGGCCGGCAACGGCGAAAACCAGACCGGCAGCATGAGCGCGATCTACACCGTGCTGGCCGAGGGCGACGACCAGCAGGACCCGGTGGTCGACACCGCCCGCGCCGTGCTCGACGGCCACATCGTCATGACCCGCGAGCTGGCCGACCGCGGCCACTATCCGGCGATCGACATCGCCTCCTCGATCAGCCGCTGCATGAGCCAGGTCATCACCCACGAACACCTGATGGCGGCCCGCGCGCTCAAGGCCAGCATGGCGCGCCACGACCGCGTGCGCGACCTGATCCCGCTGGGCGCCTATGTGCCGGGCGCCGATCCGGTCACCGACAAGGCGGTGCAGCTGCACCCCAGGGTCGAAGATTTCCTGTGCCAGGGTACCAAGGAAGAGGCGCCCTTCGCACCGTGCATCAACCAACTTGAAAAGCTGATGACATGAGCCACCACAACATCCGTAACCTGACCACGCTCGTGGCCCTGCGCAACACCGAGGTGGAGCGCCTGCAGACCGAGCTGGCGGAAAAGGAAAGTTTGCGTGAACGTTATCAAAAAAACCTGGAGCGCCTGACCGGGCTCTACACCAACAGCGGCCCCAGCGGCAATCTGCACCCCGCTCTGGCCGGCAACTGCGGCGACTACAAGCAGGCCGTGATGCAGATGGCCGACAGCCACCGGCTCGACCTGCACATGCACGAGGCCGACATGGCGCTGTCGCAGCAGCAGCTCAACGCCGCCTGGGCCAAGCGCGAGGTGCTGGGCAAGGTGCTGGTCAAGCAGCAAAAAGTGGTGCTGGCCCAGCAAAATGTGCAGGAACGCAAGCAACATGATGAATTGGCAACCCAACTCTGGATGCGCGGCCAGAAATAAACGTGGCGCGCCGCGCGGGACGAAAAATTAGTTAAGAATATTTTCATAGGGAAACGATTAAGGTCGCCTTATATCAGGGTACACTCAATCATCCTTCCAGGAGCAACGATCATGGCAGTCATCAGCAGTCCCGTCTACGACCCGCAAACCACGGCCGAGAAACTGGCGAACGCGTATGTCGCGCCGACCAAGTCCATCCTGGATGCGCGCGCCGCCAAGGCCACCGCCACCGTCAGCGCGCTGGGCACGCTGAGCAGCGCGCTGAGCGCCTTCCAGTCCTCGCTGCAGGGGCTGACCACCAGCACCAGCGGTGTCGCCGCCAACGCCGCCACCAGCAGCAACACCACGATCGCCACCGGCACCGCCAACGCCAACGCGGCGGCCGGCACCTACTCGTTCTACGTTGAGCAGCTGGCCACCGCCGGCCAGGTGTCGTACAACGTCAGCGACAGCGCCGCCACCAGCGCCGGTTCCTTGAAGGTGATGCTGGCCGACGGCTCCAACTTCCAGGTCGACCTGGCCAGCGCCGACAGCAATATGGACGGCAAGCTGTCGGCCAAGGAAATCGCTGCCGCGATCAATGTCGCCGCCACCAATAATTCGCGCGTCACCGCCTCCACCCTGACGGTCAACGGCCAGCCCAAGCTGGTGCTGACCGCCACCCAGACCGGCGCCGACAACGCGGTGGCCTCGCTCGACGTCAGCGGCCTGGGCGATCCCGCCCTGCAGTCGGACCTGTCGACGCAGAAAGTCGAGACCCTGGCCAAGGACGCGATCGTCTGGATGGGCGACCAGAACACCGGCACCAAGGTCACCCAGGCCTCCAACACCTTCAGCACCATCGACAACGTCAAGTTCACCGTCAAGCAGGCGCAGCTGGCCGGCGCCACGCCGGTGCAGCTGACCGTGGGCCCCGACAGCAGCGCCACCACCGCCAACGTGCAGAGTTTTGTCGACGCCTACAACAAGCTGCTGGGCGTGTTCAATACCTTGACCGCGCCGGGCAACCACAGCGCCACCTCGACCACCGACAGCACGCCGCAGTCGCCCGACGCCGCGCTGTACAACGATTCCGGCGTGGCCGCGCTGCGCGCCACCCTGGGCGCGACGCTGCGCAACGCCACCGGCGGCCGCTCGCTGATCAGCTTTGGCATCACCGCCGCCCGCGACGGCAGCCTGACCCTGGACAGCACCCGGCTGCAGAAAACCATCGCCGCCGACCCCGGCAAGATCGACGCCCTGTTCGGCCGCGCCGGCCTGGGCGTCAACAGCGGCGTGCTCGGCTCGATGAACAAGCTGCTGACCACCTGGACCAATTCCGCCACCGGCCTGATCGGCAGCCGCAAGACCGCCATCACCCGCGTGCAGGATGACGTCGCCAAACGCCAGGTCGCCGTGCAGAGCCAGTTCGACAACGCCTACAAACGCTATCTGGCGCAGTTCAGCGCGCTCCAGCAGCTGCAATCATCGATGACCAGCACCTCCGACATGTTTACGGCGATGTTCTCCAATAGCAACAACTAAGCATTTAACGATTACAACCCGTACGGTGAACCCCATGTTGAACCACGAAGCCTATAGCAGTTATCACTCCACCAATCTGGACGCCCAGGTCAGCCGGGCGTCGCCGATCGAACTGGTGCTGGTGCTGACCGACGGCTTGCTCGAAGAGCTGGCGCGCGCGCGCGGCCACATCGTCGGCAAGCGCTACGAGCTCAAGGCCAACAGCCTGAACAAGTGCACCGACATCATCAACGGCCTGGCCAGCTCGCTGGACTTCGAGCACGGCGGCGAAGTGGTGGAAAACCTCGGCCGCCTGTACGACTACTGCGCCGGCCGCCTGTACACCGCCGGCGTCAGCCTGGACCCGGCCATCATCGACGAAGTGACGACCTTGCTCACCACCATCAAAAAGGGCTGGCTGGGCGTACAGGCCAAAAATGGATAGGCAACGCACGTTGTTGCAAATGGCGCAAAAGATGAGCGCCGCCCTCGCCGTCCAGGACTGGAAGCTGCTGGCGGCGTTGAACACCCTGATGACCACCGCCTTGCCGCAGATGGCGGCCCAGGGCACATGGAGCAGCAGCGAACGGGCCGCCCTGTCGGCCTTGCGTCAGGTACACGAAGAAGCAGTGCGCGCATGCAACGCCGCCACCGAGGACCTCGCGCGGCGGCTGCATGAAATGCAAGCCAACAAAGAAGGCTGGCTGGCCTATGCGCTAGACAGCGAACAGTTAGAAACCGGAATCCAAGCATGACCATGACCACCTCCAGCGCTACCGCCTCGGCCAAAGCCGCGAAAGCCGAACTGACCGCTCCGGTCGCCACCAATCATGGCGGCCGCGATAGCATGCCGACGCCTGCGCCCAGCCATCACGCCGTCAACAACGGCGGCCGGGTTCCATCCAAGTCGGCTCCGCCGACCGGCAACATCAAGCCCCAGCTGGCCAGCAATCAGGCCAAGCCGGCGCCGACCAGGCCAACCCCGGCGCCCCGCAGCGCCACGCCAGCCAGCCAGAACGACCCGGTCAGCCATCCGGGCCGCGACCAGGCCGAGCCGGCCACCGATGAAGCCCAGTCCGGCGCGCCGCTGTTTGCCCAGTTGCTGCAACTGGCCGACCCGCTGCTGCTCGGCCAGCAACCCGGCGATACCGACAGTGGCGCCGACGGTGCCGCCGATGGCGACGCCGTCGCCGCTGACACGGCCGTCACCGCCGCCTCCGCCAACGCCAACGCCGCCACCCTGGTGCCAGCCATGTTCAACGCACTGCAAGCTGCGCCGGCCGCGGGCGCCGCTAGCGCCGCCCCGGTGCGTAGCGACGCCGTCGGCGCCACCGCGACGCTGAACAGCGCAGTCACCCGTTTGAACCTGTCGGCCGCCGGCGTCGCTGTCACCGCCGCCCCGGCTCCGCCGCCGAGCGACAACGGCGCCGCCGCCGCCACCGCCGCGCCTGCCCCGGCCCCGGCTGCGGTCGGCGCGATCCCGGCCGGCACCCCGCAAACCATCTACGCCATGGCCAATAGCGCCGCGCTGGACGCGCAAGTCCAGCAGCCCGCGCCGGGCGCGTCGGCTTCGGCCCCGGCCCCGGTCCCGGTCAGCGCGATGCCGGTCAGCACAGTTCCGCTCGCCACGCCGCAAAACCTCTACGCCATGGCCAACAGCGCGGCACTCGGCGCGCAGGTCCAGCAGCGCCTGGCGGATGCGCCCACCCCGACGGCCAGTTCCGCGCCTGCCGCCGCCGGCGCCGCCTACACGCCGGCCGTGCCGCGCGTGGCGCCGAGCAGCGCCGAGGTCGCCGCCGCAGCCGCACCCGACCTCGACAACGCGACCGCCAGCGTGGCCGCCGGCGCCAAGGACGACAGCCTTCCCCGCAGCAGCGCGCCAGCCCCGGCCCCGGTCGGCAGCAGCGTCAGCTTCAGCCAGAACAGCCAGCCAGCCATGCCGGCCGCCGCCGCCGTGGTCAAGCTGGCGGGTGCGCCGGACCAGTGGCAACAGCCGCTGCGCGACGCGCTGGGCGACCGCCTGCAAGTACAGCTGCAACGCAATAACGACCACGCCGTGATCCGCCTGGAACCGCCGAACATGGGCAGCATCGAGATCTCGATCCGCCACAGCGCCGGCTCGCTGCAGGTCAACCTGAGCGCCAACCACAGCGAGGTGCTGCGCCAGCTCAACGCCATCGGCGACAGCGTGCGCCAGGACTTGTCGACCCGCCAGTTCGCCGACGTCTCGGTGACGGTGTCGTCGTCGCGCGCCCAGGCCCAGGCCGACAGCGGCGGACGCAACGGCCAGCAGCGCGAGCAGGAAGAAGGCCGCACGCCGGGCCGCGCCCTGTCGGACGACGAAACCACCACCTTTGCCATGACGTCCGAGCGGGAGTAATCAGTAGATGAAGAACATGAAAATGATCATAGCGCTGGTGCTGGTGGCCGTAGTCGGCGCAGCAGTGGCCGGCGGCGCAGTCTGGTACATGTCGAAAGGCAAAGAAGAGCCGGCGGCCGAGAGCAAGCCGGCCAAGGCGTCCAAGAAGGAAGTCAAGGACGACAAGTCGGCGCCGAAGTACCTGACGGTGGATAAAGTGGTCATCATGCTCAAGCGCCAGCCCGGCGACACGCTGAGCCATTACATGTCGGCCGACCTGGTGATCACCACCACCGAGAAGAAAGAGAAGGAAGCCAAGGAACAATTGCCGATGTTGCGCAGCGTGGCGGTGCGCACGCTGTCCAACCTGCCGATGGCCACCGCGCAAGTGATGACCATCGACCAGTTCGCAGCCGAACTGAACAAGGCTTTCGAGGCCACCTACGAGCATGAGGGCCGGGAAAAGCCCTTTTCCGAAGTCATGATCGGCAAGCTGATCATTGAGTAGGCTGCAACCGGCATGGCAAGCATGAAGACGAGTGGTGCGACCAGTGGAGCGGGCATGGCCTATATAGAGCAATATGCGGACGCTTATGCCGAAAGTTATGGCGAAGCCGGCGGCACGCCGGTGGCGCACAGCGTGGCCGACGAGCAAAAACACCTGCTGTCGTACGCGCCCCTGGTCAAGCGCATCGTACGCCAGCTCAATTCGCAGATCGCCGGCGCCATCGACCGCGACGACATGGAGCAGATCGGCCTGATGGGTCTGCTCGAAGCGCTGCGCCGCTACGGCCAACCCGACGGCGCCTTCGGCAGCTACGCCAGCCTGCGGGTGCGCGGCGCCATCCTCGACGAGCTGCGGCGCCAGGACTGGCGCCCGCGCGCGGTGCGCCAGCAAAGCCACAAGCTGCGCGACGGCGTGCGCGCCCTGACCCGCAGCCTGGGGCACGAACCGAGCGACCAGGAAATCATGAGCGCCCTGAACCTGACCTCGGAAGCCTACCAGGCTTACCAGATGGACGAGAACGCCGAGCTGATCGCCAGCTTCGACGAAGTGCTGCAAGAGAGCGTCAGCAACGACAGCGCCCCCAGCCCGGAAGACCAGCTGATGATCAGGCGCAGCCTGGAACAGGCGCTGCGCGGGCTCGACGAGCGCGAGCAGCGGGTGGTGCAGATGTATTACGAATTCGAACTCAGCTACAAAGAAATCGCCGCCGTGCTGGACCTGACCGACGCCCGCGTCTGTCAGCTCAACAAGGCGGCGCTGGGCAAGATGAAGGCAGTATTGCAAAGCGCCTGATCCAGAACGGGCGCAGGGCAAGATTAGAAAAATGACGCGGAAAGGCGAATCATCATGCAGCAAATAGTCGGCATACTCATAGTTTTAGGCAGCGTCTTCGGTGGCTTCTTCATGATGGGCGGCGCCTTCCATCAGATCTGGCAACCGATCGAGCTGATCGTCATCGCCGGCGCCGGGCTCGGCGCGCTGGTGATCGGCAATCCGTCGCATGTGCTCAAGGAGACCATGACCCAGATCAAGAAGATCGTGTTCCGCAAGAAATACGACTCCGAATTCCAGCGCCAGTTGCTGCTGCTGATGTACGAACTGCTGCAGCTGGCGGCCGGCGGCCTGAAGGCGCTGGACGCCCACGTCGAAGCGCCCAAGGACAGCCCGCTGTTCCAGCGCTACCCGCGGGTGCTGGAAGAACCCAAGCTGCTCGCCTTCATCGTCGACAACTTCCGTCTGATGGCGATGGGCAAGATCAACTCGCACGAGCTCGAAGGCGTGCTGGAGCAGGAACTGGAAGCCATCCACGAAGAGCTGAACCAGCCGGCCAAGTCGCTGGCCAAGATCGGCGAGGCGATGCCGGGCTTCGGGATTCTGGCCGCGGTGCTGGGCATCGTGATCACCATGAACACCGTCAGCGAAGGCGCGACCTCGGGCGAGATCGCCGAACACGTCGGCGCCGCCATGGTCGGCACCTTCATCGGCATCTTCTTCTGCTACGGCATCCTGGACCCGATTTCCAACATGATGAAGCAGCTGGTCAACCAGGAAGCGTCGAACAAGGAGTGCGTAAAAGTGGTGCTGGTGACCCACGTGGCCGGCAAGCCGCCGCTGCTGGCGATCGACGCCGGCCGCCGCCTGGTGCCGCTCAACATCAAGCCGAGCTTCGCCCAGCTGGAACGCTGGATCAACGACCTCGAGGGACGCGACAGCGCCCCGGCCGAAGACAGCTCGCGCAGAGGAGGCCGCGGTGCTAAAGTCGCATGACAAGGGCCATGAGCAAACCATCGTCAAGCGCGGCGGTGGCAAGCACAAGCACGAGGACCACGGCGGCGCCTGGAAGGTGGCGTTCGCCGACTTCTGCCTGGCGCTGATGTGCTTGTTCCTGGTGCTGTGGCTGATGGCGGCGCGTAACTTCGAATCGCTGGAACAGATCCTGACCGAGGCCGACGGCGCCAAGACCGACCAGGGCAAGGGCGTCATGCCCGAGCAGGTGGGCGGCCCGCGCGGCAGCCTGATCGACCGTTTCCCGATGCCGCACACCGGCAGCACCGAGGAGCCGGGCGACGCCAAGGCCAAGGGCGAGGCCCACACCAAGGTCACCGGCGATTCGCAGCCCGTGGTCGAGGAGGCCAAGGTCAAGTACGACAGCCCGAGCGACCTGGCGGCCCTGTCCAAGGCGCTGACCAAGATGAGCGCCGAGGCCGGCCTGACCGCCAACCTGGAATCGGTGATCACGCCCTACGGCTTGCGCGTGATGCTGCACGACACCGACCGCCAGGGCATGTTTGTGCGCGGCTCGGCCGTGCCGACCGACAAGTTCCGCGCCCTGCTGCGCAAGATGGGCCCGCTGTTCCGGCAGATGGAAAACCAGATGCTGATCGTCGGCCACACCGATTCGCTGCAATACGCCGACCGCAGCTACGCCGCCTTCTCCAACTGGACCTTGTCGGCCAACCGCGCGATGTCGGCCCGCTCGCAGCTGCTGGCCGGCACCATGAACCCGGAATCGGTGCTGCAGGTGGTCGGCATGGCCGACCGCGCGCCGCTCGACATCAAGCGCGCCGACGCCGGCGTCAACCGCCGCATCGAGTTGCTGATTTTAACCACGGCCCAGGCCAAGTCGATCGCCACCATGTTCGGCATGCCGGAAGGCAGCAACGCGCTGACCGAGGACATCGACACCGCCTTGCCGGACGCCACCCTGCTGGAAAAACTGCGCGCCAAGCTGGGCGGCGACAGCCCGGTGCGCGACCCGCGCCACAAGAAATAAGACGCACACAGTATGGAAACCAAGCCAAGCAGAGGCACACGTATGAGAATCTCGACAGGAAGTCCCGACGGCGTCGCCGTCCAGCGGGTGGCGGAAGCGGCCCCGGCGGAAGCGGCCGAGGCCGTCGTCGCGCCGGCGCCGCAGGCGCCGCTGCAATCGGCGGTGATGCAGCCGGCCTTGCAGGCGATGCGCGAGATGCCGGAAATCGACCAGGAAAAAGTCGACATGCTGCGCGACGCGCTGGCCAAGGGCGAGCTGCCGTTCGACGCCGCCAAGCTGGCCGGCCTGGTCCAGCGCTTCCACGGGAGCGAGAAGTGAGCACAGTGAACCCGGCCGGCGCCCCGCCGGCCAGCCGCCAGGACGCCATGCGCTTGCTGCTGGCCGGCATCGCCGACGATCTGCTGGCCTATCAAGCGTTGCGCGGCCTGCTGGAACAGCAATTCGACGCCGCCGTGCGCCACCAGGGGCCGCAGCTGGCCGCGGTGGCCGAGGCGATTTCCACCCTGGTCGACCTGATGCAGGAGCGCCGCACGCAGCGCGTGGCGCTGGTACAACGTTTATTGGGGCCAACATCGACCATGTTGCAGGCATTTGCCTTGCTGAAAAATGCGGCACGGGAGAGAATGGAAGCTGACTGGGCAACCTTGGAACAGATGGTGATCGAATGCAAGCGTCTGGGCAAGCGCAATAGCGACTTGCTGGTAGAACAGTACAGCATCATGCAGCGCGTGCTGCATGGCGAGGAGCAGATTTATGCACCAGCTTGACCGGATGCAATCGACCGCACCGACCGCAGCAACCGTCTCGAACATGACCGCCAGCCGCCCCACCGCGGCGCTGGGCGGTGTTGCGTCGTCCGGGGGCTTCGCCGCCACCTTCCAGCAAGTCCAGCACGACGTCAGCGCCTTCATCGCGCAGGGCGGCGGCTTCAGCGCCGCGCCCTCCTCGTCCGCTTCCGGCGCGGGCAGCACGCCGGCCATGAACCTGCAAGCGATGGCGCTGCGCCACCAGGGCGCCGGCGCGATCGCCGGCGGCGCCGACAGCGAGATCCAGCAGCAATTCCTGGCCTCGATCAAACCCTGGGCCGAGGAAACCGCTGGCAAGCTGGGCGTGTCGCCCGACGTGGTGGCCGCGCACGCGGCGCTGGAATCGGGCTGGGGCCGCAATCCGCTGCGCCAGGGCGGCGCCGACAGCAACAACCTGTTCGGCCTGAAGGCCGGCGGCAGCTGGCAGGGCGCGGTCGCGGCCGCCAGCACCAGCGAATTCGAACACGGCGCCATGCTCAGGAAGGTGGAACGCTTCCGCAGCTATCCGGACACCGCCAGCGCCTTCCGCGACTATGCTGACATGTTGACCACCAATCCGCGCTACCAGGGCGCGCTCAACACCGGCAGCGACGCCCGCGCCTTCGCGCAGGGCCTGGCGCAAGGCGGCTATGCCACCGACCCCAACTACGCTGACAAACTCAGCAAACTGGCCGCGCAGTTGCAACGCGGCGCCAGCACCATCACTGCGTCGGGGAATTAGTGGACACGGGCATATCGACAGGTTCCACCGTCGCCGCGCCCGTCACCCTGGCACGGATCACGGTCCCGTTGGCGTTGCGCACCCGCACCAGCGTGCCGCGGGCGCCGCTGTCGAGCGCCTCGCCCGCCATGCTGACTTCGATCTGGTCGCGCTTGGCCACGATGCGCACCGCGTCGTTGCGCTTGACCAAGGTTGGCGCGCTCAGCAAAGCCATGCGCAACACCTCGCCGCTGCGCAGCGCGCGCCGCCCGCTCATGCCCACCACTTCCTGCGGATCGGACACGCTGTCGGCCAGGCCGGAGATGTCGTGGCGCTCCAGCAACACGTCGTCGTCGGCCAATACTTTCCCTGATGGCACATCGCTTGCCATCACAGCAATGCGCGCCGAGACCTGGGCGCGCACCACGAACTCGTATCGCCAGCCTTCGGCGCCGGCGCAGACGGCGGCGAAACGCATGCGGCTGGGCAGCCGCGTATCGAGCGCTTCGACCGTCACAGCCTGTCTGCATGCGGCCAGCGGCCGGCTGCCGCGCACCACGGTCAATTCGAATTTCGGCTCCACCAGGCCGCTGCTGTCGGCCCAGCGCTGCACATGGGCGCGCGCGGCCGCCTCCACCGCCTGCGGCACCTGTTCGGCGGCGGTCGGACCGGGGGCGGAAAAAGCCGTAGAAAATGAAGTGCAAAACAGCAACATTGCACTCAAAGCGGTTACAATACTTTTGTTGAACATGGGCAATACCTCTACTATGATGCCGGGAGCCGGAACGCCTCAGGTGCATGCCGCACCCGGGCGCCATTCTACCCCGGCGCCAGCGGTTTTCACTCATGCAACATCGTTTTACAGCAATGCTTACACAGGGGAAGAACATGGCGATTAATTTCAAAGACGCGGTGGGCCTGCATGCCGACGCGCTGCACCTGCGGGCCGAGCGCACCCGCATCCTGGCCTCCAACATCGCCAATGAAAACACGCCCGGCTTCCAGGCGCGCGACATGGACTTCGGCGCCACCTTGGCCAACGCCCAGGCCGAGGCCAGCGGCGACATCGGCGGCGACGAAGACAGCGCCATGATGTACCGCGTGCCCTTCCACCCCACCCGCGACGGCAACACGGTCGAGATCGGCGTCGAGCAGGCGGCGTTCTCGCAGAACGCCTCGGACTTCCAGACCAGCCTGACCTTCGTCAACATGAGCCTCAAGGGCTTGGCCAAAGCCATCAACGGCCAATAAGGAGCGCGAGATGTCGTTCAAGAATATTTCAGAGATCGCCGGTTCGGCGATGGCCGCCCAGTCGGTGCGCCTCAATACCATCGCCAGCAACCTGGCCAACGCCGATTCCGTGGCCGGCACCGAGGCCGACACCTACCGCGCCCGCAAGCCGGTGTTTGCCGCCGTCATGGGCGACAGCATCGGCGACATGGGCAGCGTCGGCGGCAAGGTGCAGGTGCTGGACGTGGTCGAATCGAGCGAGCCGCTGCGCAAGGTCTACGAACCGGGCCACCCGATGGCCAACGCCGACGGCATGGTGTTCTACCCCAACGTCAACCAGGTGGCCGAGATGACCGACATGATGTCGGCCTCGCGCGCCTTCGAGACCAATGTCGAAGTACTGGGCCGCATCCGCACGATGCAGCAATCCCTCCTCAAACTCGGTGAAGGTTAAGCCATGACAGTCAGTCTCCTCAACAACGGCAGCAGCGGCGCGGCCGCCGGCACCGGCACCAACATCACCGGCAACAGCGCCAGCGCGACCTCGGACATGTTCACCAAGCTGCTGGTGGCGCAGATCAAGAACCAGGATCCGCTGTCGCCGACCGATCCGGCCCAGTTCGTCCAGCAGCTGACCCAGCTGTCGCAGACCGAATCGCTGCAGAACCTGTCGAGCCTGACCAGTTCCAACGCCAGCGTGCTGCAAAGCATGCAGGTGCTGGCCCTGGGCGCCCAGGTCGGCTCCGACGTCATGGCCGAGACCGGCACGCTGACGACCGACGGCGCCACCAAGGTCAGCGGCCAGATGACGCTGGCCGCCTCCAGCACCACCACCCGCGTGGTGCTGACCGGCAGCAACGGCAGCAAGCACACCGTCAACCTCGGCACGACCGCGGCCGGCACGGTGCCGTTCGCCATCGACCCGGCCGCGCTGGGCCTGCCCGCCGGCAGCTACAGCATGACGGTCGAGACCAGCACCAAGGAAAACCCGCCGATCGACCTGCAGGGGCGCCTGAACAGCGTACGGCTGGCCGCCAGCGGCAGCGTCGTCCTCAATATCGGCAACATCGGCGAAGTCGCACCGACCGCCATCACCGCTTTCAACGGTAAATCCACCGCTTCCGCCACTCAATCTAGTCTCTAAGAAAGGACTCCATCATGAGTTTCGATATCGCATTGTCTGGCATCCAGGCCATTAACGAAGCGCTGGACGTCACCAGCCACAACATCGCCAACGCCGGCACCTACGGCTACAAATCGTCGCGCGCCAACTTCTCGGCGCTGGTGGCGGGCAACCAGCTGACCGGCGTCAACATTGGTTCGACCACCCAGAACATCGGCCTGTCGGGCGGCGTCCTCAACACCGGCCGCACCCTGGACGCCTCGATCAACGGCGCCGGCTTCTTCATGGTCAAGGACAGCAGCAACACCATCAACTACACCCGGGTGGGCATCTTCAACACCTCCAAGGACGGCTTCCTGACCGACGCCTCCGGCCGCAAGGTGCAGGGCGCGACCATCGTGCCGCCGAGCACCCAGCCGGGCGCCCAGGGCGACATCTCGATCCCGACCGGCCAGATCCCGGCCGTGGTCAGCGACAAGGTCAACTACATCGGCAACCTGTCGGCCGACTGGCCGGTGACCGCCTTCCCCACCGCCGTCACACCGACCACGCCGCCCGACCCGTCCACCTTCAGCATGTCCAAGGCCACCGTGATCTACGATACGCTGGGCGGCCAGCACACGCTGACCCAGTATTTCGGCGCCACCGCGCCCGGCGCGATCGCGGTCAACTACGTGCTGGACGGCAACCTGGTCGGCACCGACGCCTTGGCGTTCGACCCGACCACCGGCCAGATGACCACCCCGCTTCCCGATCCGCTGACCACCAACGGCTCGCTGCAGCTGAATCTGAGCGCGCTCGACACCACCACCACCCCGGCCGACTGGCCGGCCTTCAGCAGCGGCGCCAAGATGGCGCCGACCCCGATCAACATCAACTACACCGGCACCACCTACTTCGCCGGCGAGGCGACCACCTCGACCAACAGCGCCAACGGCTACGCCTCCGGCACCTTCGCCGGCGTCGACCTGGCCAAGGACGGTTCGGTGATCGCCAAGTACAGCAACGGCCAGAAGCAGCCGGTCGGCAAGCTGACCCTGGCCACCTTCCCGGACGAGGGCGCGCTGACCCAGGTCGACGACACCAGCTGGGTGCAGTCGCTCGGCTCCGGCACGCCGCTGGTCAACTTCGCCGGCGTCGGCATGACCGGTTCGCTCAACACCAGCTCGCTGGAACAGTCGAACGTGGACATCACCTCGGAACTGGTCGGCCTGATGACGTCGCAACGCAACTACCAGGCGAACTCCAAGGTCATCCAGACCGAGAGCCAGATGATGCAATCGCTGATGCAAGCGCTGTAAGGACAAGCTGACCCATGGATGCGCTGATCTACACCGCCATGAGCGGGGCCGAACGGGCCCTGCGTGGCCAGCAGGTACACGCCAACAATCTGGCGAACATCGAAACCGGCGGCTTCCGCGCCAATATGGAGCTGTCGTCGGCGCAAACCGTCAACGGCTACGGCTACGCCGACCGCCACATGTCGCAACTGCAGGCGAACGCGGTGTCGACCCGCCAGGGCACGCTCAAGGCCACCGGCCGCGAGCTCGACGTCGCCATCGACGGCAACGGCTTCTTCGCGGTGCAGGGACCGACCGGCGAGGCCTACACCCGCGCCGGCGCCATGACGCTCGATGAAACCGGCACGCTGAAAATCAACGGCAACGTGGTGCTGGGCGAAGGCGGCCCGATCTCGCTGCCCGAGTACAGCAAGATCGCGGTCGGCGCCGACGGCACGGTGTCGATCCAGAGCCCCGGCACCACCACCATGCAGACCATCGACAAGCTCAAGCTGGTCAAGGCCGAGGCCTCGGAACTGACCAAGAACGAGGCCGGCCTGCTGGTGGCGCGCAGCGGCCAGCCGCTGGCCACCGACGCCACCGTGGTGGTCAAGCCCGGCCACCTGGAGGGCAGCAATGTCTCGGCGGTGGAGGAAATGGTCGCCACCATGAGCTTGAACCGCACCTTTGAAATCCAGATGAAATTGTTCAAGGCCAGCGATTCGATGGCCGAAACCGGTAACCGCCTGGTCGGCGGCTGAGCAGGTCCACGTTAGTCATCTTTAGCAACAGGGAGAAATCATGAATCCAGCAATGTGGATCAGCAAAACCGGCGTGCAGGCGCAGGACGAAAAACTGCAAGCCATCGCCAACAACCTGGCCAACGCCAACACGGTGGGCTTCAAGCGCGACCGCGTGGTGTTCGAGGACCTGTTCTATTCGATCGAGCAGCAGCCGGGCACCCAGCGCGCCGACAACAACACGCTGGCGCCGTCCGGCGTACAGCTCGGTAACGGCGTGCACATGGTCGGCACGCAAAAAGTCTTCAGCCAGGGCTCGCTGCAAACCACCGGCAACCAGCTCGACGTGGCGGTGATGGGCAACGGCTTCCTGTCGGTGCGCCAGCCGAACGGCGAAACCGCCTACACCCGCGCCGGCCAGTTGCAGGTCGACGCCAACGGCATCCTGGTCAACGCCCACGGCCTGCCGCTGATCCCGCAGATCACCATTCCGGCCGCGGCCACCTCGCTCACCATCGCCGAGGACGGCATCGTCTCCGCCACCCTGGCCGGCAACACCACCGCCAGCCAGCTGGGCCAGCTGACCCTGACCAGCTTCATCAACCCGACCGGCCTGCTGGCCCTGGGCGAGAACCTGTTCGCGGAAACGCCGTCCAGCGGCACGCCCACCGACGGCAAGCCGGGCGACGCCCAGTGGGGCAAGCTCAAGCAAGGCACCCTGGAAGGCTCGAACGTGCAGGTGGTGGAGGAAATGGTCGACATGATCGCCGCCCAGCGCACCTACGAGATGAACACCAAGGTGCTGTCGGCCGCCGACAATATGCTGCAATACCTGTCGCAGGCAGCACGCTGATGTTTGCCGCGCCGCCCATCCGCTCGGCACTGGCAGTGGCGCTGTCGGCCATGGCCACGCTGCTGGCCGGCTGCGCCGCTCTGCAGCCGCCGCCGGTGCGCCCCGGCCCGTCCGACGAGCCGCCCAGCGTCTCGCGCGTGGTCGGTCCGAAAGGCACTTCGGGCGGCGTCTACAGCGCCGACCTGGGCCTGTCGCTGACCTCGGACAGCCGCGCCTTCCGGGTCGGCGACGTGGTCACCGTCAACCTGCAGGAAACCACGCAGGCCAGCAAGAAGGCCGGCACCAGCTATTCCAAGAATTCGGCCGACAACATCGTCGCCCCCAACCTGCTGGGCAAGACTTTCGGCAAGGCCGCGCTCGGCCTGGGCGCCTCCAACACCTTTGCCGGCGACGCCACCAGCACCCAGCAGAACGCCCTGACCGGCGCCATCACCGTGATCGTGCAGGAAGTGCTGCCGAACGGCCTGCTGCGCGTGTCCGGCGAAAAAACCCTGACCCTGAACCAGGGCGAAGAATTCGTCCGCCTGCGCGGCTACCTGCGGGCGGCCGACATCGACGCCGACAACCAGGTGTCGTCGCTGCGCATCGCCAACGCCCGCATCGCCTACTCGGCGCAAGGCACGCTGGCCGACACGCAGTCGGCCGGCTGGCTGTCGCGCTTCTTCAATGGCCCGCTGATGCCGTTCTGAACGGCCGTAGTTTTAGAGAGGGTGAACCCATGAATTCCCGCAAGCGCCTCAGCTTCCTGCACCGCCTGCTGGCCCTGCCGCTGGCCTTCTGCGTGGCCCTCGGCGTTGGCCTGCCGGCGCCGGCGCACGCCGCGCAAGTGCTGCGCAACCTGGTCGCCGTCGAAGGCATGCGCGACAACCCGCTGGTCGGCTACGGCCTGGTGGTCGGCCTGAACGGCAGCGGCGACTCGACCCAGGTCAAGTTCGCCAGCCAGTCGGTGATCAATATGCTCAAGCAGTTCGGCGTCAAGGTGCCCGACGGCACCGACGCCAAGTCCAAGAACGTCGCCACCGTGATGGTGTCGGCGGTGTTCCCGCCCGGCTACCGCAAGGGCCAGAACATCGACGTGACGGTGTCCTCGATGGGCGACGCCAAGAGCCTGCGCGGCGGCGCCCTGCTGCTGACGCCGCTGCGCGCGGCCGACAACGAGGTGTATGCGCTGGCCCAGGGCAACGTGGTGGTCGGCGGCTTCAGCGCTTCCGGCAAGAGCGGCTCCTCGGTCACGGTCAACACCCCGACCTCCGGCCGCATCCCGAGCGGCGCCGCGATCGAGCGCGAGATCGCCAGCGATTTCGCCACCAAGCCGACCGTGCGCCTGTCGCTGCGCCACCCGCACTTCCAGACCGCGATCAACATCGTCGACACCATCAACAGGCGCTTCGGCGACATCGCCACCACCACCGACGCCACCAGCATCGACGTGGTGGCCCCGGCCAATCCGACCCAGCGCGTGGCCTTCATGGCCAAGCTGGAGGCGCTGTCGATCGATGTCGGCGACGATGCGCCCAAGGTGGTGTTCAATTCGCGCACCGGCACCGTGGTGATCGCCGACGGCCTGCGGGTGCGCGCCGCCGCCGTCACCCACGGCTCGCTGAAGGTGGTGATTTCCGAATCGACCAAGGTCAGCCAGCCGAACGCCCTGGCCCAGGGCAACACCGTGGCCACGCCGCAATCGCAGGTCAGCGTCGACCAGGGTTCGGGCCAGATGTTCAAATGGCCGGCCGGCGCCAAGCTGCAGGCTATCATCGACGTCATCAACAGCCTGGGCGCCTCGCCGGACGACATCATGGCGATCCTGCAGGCGCTGGACCAGGCCGGCGCCATCGAAGGCGAACTGGTCGTCATCTAAGGAAAGCCCATGAACTTCGACCCCAGCAAATTCGACGGCAGCACCATGCGCCTCGGCGTGGCCGACCAGCTCAGCGAGACGCCGGTGGTGGCCGCGCCCGTCATCGACGACGGCGTCGATCCGAAATACCGTGCCAAGGCCACCGAGGCGGCGGTCAAGTTCGAGAGTTTCTTCATCGGCCACATGCTGCACCAGATGCGCGCCGGCACCCGTGCGCTGTCCTCCGAGGACAGCGTGTTCAAGGACAAGATCAACGAGGACATGCTGGACATGGCCGACAACCTGGTGGCCGACCAGCTGGCCGGCCAGCGCGCCTTCGGCGTGGCCGACGCCATCCTGCGCCAGCTGTTGCCGCCGGCCAGCGCCCCGGTGGCGATGCAGGCCAGCCTGCCACGCCAGACGGCGCCCGCATCGGCTCCGGGTGTTGCCGAGCCGCAAAACATTCCCGCCGTGCTTAATCCGCTGCAGTAAACGGTCGCCCTTTACAGTTAACGGACCAGTGGACCTCGGGTAAACACTGCAAGCAACTGGTCCTCCGGCCTTCACCAGGAAAGACCCTTGCAATATGAGCATCTCCTACAACGCACTGTCCGGCGCCCTGGCCGCCCAGGCTGCCCTGAACACGGTCAGCCAGAACATCGCCAACTCGCAAACCAAGGGCTACACCCGCCAGGGCGTGCTGCTGCAAGCGCTGGCCGGCGACGGTTCCGGCAAAAGCCCCGGCAATGGTGTGCAGGTGGGCTCGCTGCTGCGTTTCAGCGACTCGTATAAATCCCAGCAGATGTGGCGCGCGGCGTCCGACCTGGGCCGGCACACGCAGGTCCAGCCTTACCTGACGCAGATGGAAAAAGTCATGAGCGATGACAAATCCAGCCTCAGCTACGGCATCGACAACTTCTTCAAGGCGCTCAACGCGGCCGGCGTCGATCCGACCTCGACCCCGCTGCGCCAGCAGGTGATCACCGCCGCCGACTCCATGTCGCAGCAGTTCAACAGCATTTACAACGTCACCGCCAACCAGCTGATCTCGGTGCAACAACAGCGCTCCGCCATCCTGCCGGGACTGAACCAGTCGCTCGTCAGCATCGCCGCGCTGAACCAGCAAATCATTTCCACCGGCGCCAACGGCGCCAACACCTCGCCGCTGATCGACCAGCGCGAACAGCTGATCGACAGCGTCGCCTCGCAGGTCGCGGTGGAAGTCATCAACAATCCGGACGGCACCGCCAGCGTCTCGCTCAAGAGCGGCCAGCCGCTGGTGGTCAGCAATCTGTCGGCCAAGCTAGCCTTCGACTCCAGCAGCGGCGCGCCGCAGCTGAGCCTGAGCTTTGCCAACACCACCTTCAAGTTGGACGACACCAAGGTCGGCGGCCAGTTGGGCGGCCTGGCGGACTATCAGGAAAACACCCTGAAGCCGCTGCAAAAATCGATCTCCGAGATCGCCGAGCAGATGTCGGGCAAGATCAACACCCAGCTGGCGGCCGGCTTGACCAGCCCCGGCGTTCCCGGCACCCCGCTGCTGGTGTTCAACCCAACCAGCGCCACCGGCCTGCTGCAAGTGACCGCCGGCTTCACCTCCAGCGACCTGGCATTCTCCAGCGACGGCACGCCGGGCGACAGCGGCAACCTGCAACAACTGGTGGCCATCAAGGGCCAGCCGATCACCCTGACCACGCTGGGCAACGTGCTGCTGGGCGACGCCGACACCCAGCTGGTGGGCAAGCTGGGCATCGACAGCGCGCAAAACCAGGCGCAGATGACCACCGCCACCACGGTCCGCCAGCAGTCCGAGGACGACTGGAAGTCGACCAGCGCGGTCAACACCGACGAGGAAGCGATCAACCTGGTCGAGTTCCAGAATATGTATCAAGCCAACATGAAGGTGATCGCGGTCGCCAACACGCTGTTTGACGCCACCTTAAAAATGTTCGGTTAAGGAGAGCCCGTATGCGCATCGCCACCAGCCAGTTCCAGGCCACCATGAACCGCGGCCTGCAAGACAACCAGAGCCACCTGGCCCAGATCACCGCCCAAATGGCGTCCGGCAACAAGATCCAGCTGCCGTCGGACGACCCGGTCACCAATGTGCGGCTGTCGCGCCTGACGCGCGAGGAAGCCATCGTCGGCCAGTACCGCGACAACATCGCGGCCGTCAAGATCCGCCTGACGACCAACGAAACCTACTTGCAGAGTATGGTCAACGACATCACCCAGAGCCACGACCTGCTGGTCTGGGCCTCGGACGGCAGCAATACCCCGAACGACCTGAAGGCCATGGTCAATCCGATGTCCGCGCTGCGCGACAGTATTTTCTACAGCGCCAACGAAAAAGACCAGGAAGGCCGCTACATCTTCTCCGGCACGGCGACCAACACCCCGGCCATCAGCTTCGACCCGGCGGCCGCCATCGGTTCGCGCTACAGCTTCACCGGCAACCAGAACCAACAGCAAACCGTGGTCGGCAACGGCATCACGCAGGCCGCCAACGTCGACGTCAAGGGCGTCGACGACTTGCTCAACCAGATGGACACCACGATCTCCGAGCTGGCCTCGCCGACGCTGACGGTCGGTTCGCCCTCGCTGACGGCGGCGCTGGGCGCCAATATGGACGGCGCCAGCAGCGCGCTGGACCTGGTGGCCGGCAAGATCGCCGACCTGGGCGGCGCCCAGAACATCCTCGAAACGCTGGACGGCAACCACGCCAACGTCAGCCAGTCGAACAAGACCGCGATGCTGGACCTGGGACAGTTGGACTACGGCGACGCCGCGACCCAGTTGAACGGCTATAATCTGGCCTTGCAATCGTCGTACAAGGCCTATTCCAAGATCAGCAACCTATCGCTGTTCAACATCCTGTAACTCCAGACTGAGCATCGTATGCAAATCTCGCCCAACTCCACACCCACCGTCATTGTTCCTGGCAACGCCAGCAATGCCAGCGCGGTGGACGGCACCTCGCTGGGGTTGCATGGCGAGAACGCAGCCACGGCCACGCCGGTCACGCCAACGCCGACCTCGGCGGCGCCGCTGCGACGCGGCCTGAACAACTGGGACCAGCCGCTGCAAGGCGACATCTCCGGCGCCCAGCAGGCGCTCGACTTCCTGGAACAGAGCGCGGCCCAGCTGCGCAACCTGAAGGCCGACCTCAGCGCCCGCCTGGCCAACCGCCAGCGCGCCGACGGCAGCCTGGACGCGCGCGTGCGCCAGTTCAGCAACAGCTGGCGCAACCGCAGCGCGGCCTCCGGCGGCACGCTCGACGCCCGCCTCAAATTCAGCAACAAGGCCAGCACCACCCGCTTCACGGTGCGCGGCATGAACATCGGCAACCTGCGCACCGGCGGCCGCGAAGTGCTGGCGATCTCGCTGGGCGGCGGCCAGAACCTGCGTTCGGTGGTGCTCGAGCCCGGCCTGTCCGACGAGGAAATCGCCCAGCGCTTCGACGACGCGCTGGCGCCCAGCGGCGTGCGCGCCGACCTCAACGAGGAAGGCCAGCTGGAATTCACCACCGCCGAATCGTCGTGGACCAACATCCGCGACACCATCGCCGTCCAGGGCGGCGGCATCCGCTTCCCGACCGGCCAGCTGAACCGCGTGAAGGCCGAGGCGGAAGCGCCGGCCGTCGATCCCGACAGCTGGCAAACCGCGGACATGGACGCCATCCGCTCGACCTTGCAGCAAGTGGTGCAGGCGCTGGCGCAGGTGGAACAGGCGATCGCTTCGGTGCACACCGCGCTCAACCAGGTCAGCGCGCGGGTGCAGAGCGCCACGCCCAGCGACACCACCGACGGCATGGACCAGGTGGCGCAGAATTTCGTCTCGACCGCCAAGCAGCCCGGCTACCAGTCGCTGCTGTCGATCACCTCGGCGCTGGCGGGCATCAGCCGCGAGCGCGTGATCTCGCTGCTGAGCCTGCGCTAGGCGGGCCGCTTCCGGCTCACTCCATCGCCAGCCGCGGCAGCCCGCGCCTGGCCAGCTCGGTCAACTGCTCGGCCGGCAAGGCCTCCGCATACACAAAGCCCTGCGCATAGTCGCAGCCGGCCAGCGCCAGCAAGGCGCTCTGGGCCGCCGTCTCCACGCCTTCCGCCACCACCCGCAGCCCCAGCTTGTGGGCCATGACGATCAGCGCCTCGCACATCGCCAGGTCGCCGCTGTCGACCGCCAGGTGCTGGATGAAGCTGTGGTCCAGCTTGAGCAGGTCGATGCCGAAGTGCTTCAGGTGCGACAGCGAGGAATAGCCGGTGCCGAAGTTATCCAGCGCCACCTGCAAGCCCATCTCGCGCAGTTCGCGCAGGCGGTCGGCGACCTTGGCCATGCCGTCCATCAGCACCCCTTCGGTGATCTCGATGACGATGCTGCGCGGCGCCAGCTGCAGCTCGGCCGCGTAGTTCAGCCAGCCGACATACAGCGCGGTGTCGCCGCGGAACTGCGCCGCCGACTGGTTGATGCCGACCTGGAAGCCCGGCCCCAGCTCGTCCTGCCAGCGGCGCGCCTGCAAGGCCGCCTGGCGGAACACCCAGTCGCCGATCTCCATCATCAGCCCGCCCGACTCGGCATGCGGCAGGAACTCGGCCGGGGCCAGCAGGCCGCGCTGCGGATGGCGCCAGCGCAGCAACGCCTCGGCCCGCTCGATGGTGCCGGTCTGCAGATTGACGATGGGCTGATAGTGCAGCTCGAATTGCCGCTCCGACAGCGCCGAGCGCAGGTCCAGCGAGATCTGCTGGCGCGCCTGCGCCGCCAGTTGCAGGTCGGCCGTGAAGTAGCTGTAGCGGTTGCGGCCCGATTCCTTGGCCGCGTACATGGCCTGGTCGGCATGGCGCAGCAAGTCCTCCGGCGCCACCGCGTCCGACGGATACAGGGCGATGCCGATGCTGGCCGAGATCGACGGATTGGCGGCGCCCAGCGCGAACGGCCGGTTCAGCAGCGCCAGCATGGTCTGCGTGATGCGCTCGATGCCGGCGGCCTGCTCGATGCCGGACAGGATCACGGTGAACTCGTCGCCGCCCAGCCGCGCCACCGTATCCGAGCCGCGCACGCAGGCGCCGATGCGGCGCGCCGCCTCCACCAGCAAGGTGTCGCCGTGCGCGTGGCCGAGGCTGTCGTTGACTTGCTTGAAGCCGTCCAGGTCGATGAACAGCAAGGCCAGCTGCAGGCCCTCGCGCTGCGCCTTCTTGACCTCCTGGCCCAGCCGGTCCTGGAACATATGGCGGTTGGGCAGCTCCGTCAGGTCGTCGAAATTGGCCTGGTGCCAGATGCGCTCGGTGGTCGCGCGGTTGTCGGTGATATCGGTCACCAGCGCCAGCGCGCCCAGGTAGCTGCCCTCGGCGTCGAAGATGGGGTTGGTGGCCAGCGTGGCCCACAGCTCGCTGCCATCCTTGCGCAGGAACTTGAATTCGTGGCGCTCGGCCAGGCCCTGCTGGCGGCGCGCGATATTGCGCTCCAGGATGGCGCGGCCTTCGTCGTCCATGAAAGCCACCAGCGGCTGGTCCAGCATCTCCTCGATGCCGTAGCCCAGCATGTGCGCCATCTTGGGATTGACAAAGCTGGTGCGGGCGGCGGCGTCGATTTCCCAGATGCCCTCCTCGGCGCTGTGGACGATGCGGCGGAAGCGTTCCTCGCTGCGCTCGAGCGCCGCCAGCTTGCCCTCGGCCAGCTCCAGCACCACCCGGATCGCCTGGCCGCTGCTGTCGGCGCTGGCGCGCAGGGTGACCGGGAAGCCCTGCTGGTTGCGGGCCCGCGTCATCTGCAGCGAGCATTGTTCGGGATGCTGGCTGTTCAGCGCCAGCCGCACGAAGCGGTCGAAATCGTCATGGAAACGGGGCGCGATAAACTGCCGCAGCGGCACCTTGGCCGGGTTGTTGCGCGGCAGGCCCAGCAGGTCGGCCGCCACCACATTCATTTGCAAAATAGTGGTGTCGAAGCCGAGCACGAAATAGCCGACCGGCGCCAACAGGTAGATATCGTTGAAATAGGCTTGCTCGGCGCTGAGCTCGTCGGCCGTGGGCAATTCGGCGAACGGTTCCATCGCCGCGCCTTCGTCCATGATAGCCATGTTGGTGAGCCCGTCGATGCGGGCCGCGGAGATCGGCTGGCGGCCGCCATGCAATTCGGTATTGTGAGTAGGCTTCTCCATACCACCCCTTTGCGTAGGTATTCAGACTAGCATTTAAGCCGCGCACTGTCGAGCGAACGGCGATGCCTCAACGGTGCGCGCGGTTCAAGCGTTGTTCTGCGCGCCGTTGTAGCGCTTCAAACAGCAGGCTCAGGGCCCAATAGATGAGGGCGGCGGCCAGGTACAGCGGCAGCGGCCGGAAGGTGGTCGCGATCACTTCCTTGGTCGACAACATCAGTTCGGTCATGGTGATGACCGAGACCAGCGAGGTATCCTTGATCAGGCTGATCAGGGTATTGCTCATGGCCGGCACCGCGATGCGCAACGCCTGCGGCAGCACCACGTGGTGCAGCGTGGGCCAGTAGCCCAGTCCCAGGCTGAAGCTGGCCTCCCACTGCCCCCGGTTGACTGCGGTGATGGCGCCGCGCAGGCTCTCGGACAGGAAGGCGCCGGCGTTCAGGCTCAGCGCGAGGATGCCGGCCGTCACCGGCGTGAATTCGATGCCGATGCTGGGCAGGCCGTAATAAATGACGAACATCTGCACCAGCAGCGGCGTGCCGCGCATCAGGCTGACATACACGCTGGCCGGCCAGCGCAACAGGCGGTAGGGCAGAATGCGCAGCACCGCCACCGGGAAGCCGATCAGCAGCCCGCCCAGCATCGAAGCCATGGCGAAGATCACCGTATAGCCGGCGCCGCGCAGCATGACCGGCGCGGCCTCTTGCAGCAGCTCCAGCAGCCCCTGCCAGTCCATGTTCAGGGCGCCTTGCTGACGTCAGCGCCGAACCATTTCAGCGAGATCGCTTTCAGACTGCCATCGGCAGCGGCATCGGCCAGTGCCTTGTTCAACGCCTGCTTGAACTCCGGGTTGCCCTTCTGGAAGGGTATGCCCATGCGCTCGACCGCGCCCACCTGCGCGCCGGCCTTGATCGGCAGCTTGGAAATTTTTAACAGATAGGCCGACATCAGGCTATCGTTGAGCGCCGCGTCGATGCGGCCGCTGGCCAGGTCGGACATGGTGTCCGGCGCCGCCGCGTAGCTGCGCACCTCGATGCCCGGCACCGCCCTGGCCTGCTGCTCGTAGACGCTGCCCTGTCCCACGCCCAGCTTCTTGCCTTTCAAGTCGGCCAGCGTCTTATAGCTGGCCGGCTCATTCTTGCGCACAATCAGCTGCGGCATCGAGTAGATATACGGCGCGGAAAAGTCGAACGCCAGCTCGCGCTTGGGATTGATGCCGACCTGCGAAATGATCACATCGTATTTATTGGCCGACAGCCCGGCCAGGATGCTGGCCCACTCGCTGCTGACGAATTCCACTTTCACGCCCAGCCTGGCGGCCAGCAGGCGCGCCACATCGACGTCGTAGCCGGCCAGTTCGCCGCTCTTCTGGTCTTTGTAGTTGAACGGCGGATAAGTGCCCTCCAACGCCACCTTGAGCGCGCCGCGCGCCTTGACCGTGGCCAGCAGGTCGGCCGCCGAGGCCGGCATCGCTGCGGCCGCCAAAGCCAGCACCAGCAGCGCGCCTTGCGCCAGCTTGAAAGTGAAATCGCGTTTATGCATGGAGTTCCTTGTGAAAGTGGCAGGCGCTACCAGGCGCCCATGCGGCGGCGCAAGCCGAAATCATGGCCCACGACCAGGATGGAACTGGCGATCAGGCCGCTCAGTCCTATCATCAACTGTACCAGTTTATCGTCCGGCAGCACCCACAGCCGGCCCTGCGGCGCCTCGTCCACGCGCGCGGCCGCCATGATCAGCGGCGCCACCCATTGCGCATCGGGCGTAACATCGAGGATCAAGGCGCCGTCCTGCGTGGTCTGCATATAGATCTCGCCGCCCTCGGCCAGCGTGAAGCAGACGCCGTAGCCGGTTTCATTCTTGGCGATATGCTCCTGCAGGCTGAGATCGTGCTCGGCTATCCACAGTTCCACATCGGCCGGGGTTTCCAGCCCGCTCCACGGCACCGGACGGAAACGCGGTGGCGCAGGCTTGTCATCGTCTTGCATAGTCGTCCTGTTTTGCTTGCGAAGTTGCTTACCAAGCGCCAGTTTAATCGATGGGAGGAGTGCCCCATGAAATATAAATACCCCTACGGTCCCGGTCGCCTCGAATACGAGTCCGAGTTCACCCGATTCATAAACGACTACCTGCGCCAGCACCCGGAAGTGCGGCGCAACCAACAGCTGGGATGGCGCATCTTTTGGGAACGGCCGGTCGATCCGCACAGCATAGACCGCGAGCGCAAGGCCGAACTGAAGCCGACTGTCTATCACTCGTATTTTTACGAATGAAGCTCAACCCTTCCAGGTGCGCTTGAGGCCGGTATCCGCGTGGATCCAGCCGCCGCGCGGACCGGCGCGGTAGTAGAAGCCGACGCCGCCCTGGCGGAAGCTCTTGACGAGCCCGCCCAAGACTTCGGAATTCAGGCTGGACAGGCGGATGTCGGCGGCGCGGCCTTCGATGTGCAGCGACTGGCGCGCGGCCGGCACGCCGGCTTCGCGCAGCTTCTGGTTCGAGGCCGGCGTGCGGTAGCCGGACAGGATTTCCAGCGGTGTCTCAATGCCGTAGCGCGCCACGAACGCTTGCGTGCCCCACAGCGTCTCAAACAGCTTGGGATCGATGGGCGCGGTTTCCTTGCCGTTGACGTCGCGCAGCAAGTGGCACAAGTCCTGGTAGGCCGAATCGATGATCTCGCCGTCCTTCCAGTACAGCAGCTTGGCGCGCTCGCCCGAGGCTGGTCGCACCACGTCGATGGTGCGCGGCTTGAGCCAGAACTCCAGGTCCAGCGCTTGCGCGTCGAAGATGTCCGGAGGTGGCTCCAGCTCGCCGAAGCCGGAAGGCGCGGTGGCACGCGGCATGCTCGCGGCCGGCTTGGCCTGGACCACGGCGCCAGCCGCGCCGCCGGACGCGGCCGGATGCGGCGCCGGTTTCGGCGCTGCGGCCGTGTTGTGTTGAACCGTGCTGCGGGAGGCGCATCCTATCAGCGGCACCGATAGAAAACTCGCTCCCGCCAAGCCCAAACCCTGCTGTAAAAAATTTCTGCGCGTTGCCATAGCCTACCCGTGAAAACCAATAGGGACACTATAGCGTATGCCGAGGGAAATGAAAAAGGAAACAGGCCCGATTTCCCCAAAAAATCGGGCGCTGCCTGATGCTAACGGAACGCCAGCAATACCACCTGTTCGGGTATCAAGCGGCCGTCAGACAGGCTCTGCGACGGCACCACCATCGTCACCGAACCGCTCACGCTCTCATCGTCATGCAGCACGATTTCCATTTTCAATTGCCGGTCCAGCGCCACATAATTATTGCGGCCGGTGGAGACGATCTTGTGCGCTGGACCTTGATCCAGCAAAGCGTACATATTCGTGCCGCGGCCGATGATGGAAAGCGTTTGTCCATTCGACAGCGAGTAATTGGCCACCAGCTCGCGGTAATCCTGCGGCCACATCTTGGAGTAAACATCGGGCAATTCGATGCGGAGTTGGCGCGCTGAGACCGGCACGCTGACGGTATCCTCGGACGGTTGCGCTTGCAATGCCGGCGACAAGGCCAGCCCGCCCAATACTATGGCTAAGCAGAGTGTTTTCATGATGTTCTTTCCCCGGTTAGGAAATTCCATTTAAGCAGCCGCCGGGCAAAAAACAAATTCATTCTGTCTATCATCGACATCGCGACATATAAATTTAAAATGGCTCATGAATACCACATCATGCAGCCGAACTGGCTCATGAATAACATCACGCGGCGGCCACCTCCCGCTCGGCAAGCAGCAAGCCGGAACGTGGCTCGTCCAGCAGATAGCCTTGCGCCAGCAATGGAATATTCGCTGCCTCGCCTAATTGGCGCAGCACCGCCAAGGCTTGCGTCGACTCCAATCGCTTGAACACCACCGCCACGCCGACCGCCGCGCTGCGCTTCAACAAGGCCAGCAGCGTCGCGCCGTCCTGCAGTTCACGCGCGTCGAGCTTGAACACATCGGGACGCAAGCGATCCAGCACGTGCAAGGCCGCGCGCGCGCTCGGCACGTTGACGGCGAAACGGAAGCCGTTGCGGCGGTAGTTGTCGGACACATAGTTCAGCAGCCAACCCTGTTGCGGCGAGGCCGCCGGCAATTGCAGCACCACCCGCTCCAACGGCAGTTCCAGCGCGTCGAGGATGCGGCGGAAGGCATGGCCGTGATTGCTGCTGACCGCGCTCAGCAAACGATCATGCACGTTCAGATACAAGTCCTGCTCGCCCCCGCCCGCCTGGCGGAAGAAATTAATCGCATGCAGCATGCGGCACAAACGATCGAGCTCGATCGACTCATCGTCGCTGGCCGCATGGTCGAGCAGCTTCCACAGCGACAGCCCCTGGTCCTGCGCCGACACGCTGCGCGCCAGGCCTTCATACGCCTGCACCTGTCCCGACTCCAATTGCCGGATGGGCTGGAAGGCGCTGCTCATGGTGCAATTGAAAAACCGTCCCTGCGCCTTGCCCTCGTGATCGAGCCAGATGCTGGAAGCGGCGCCGGTCGCGTCGGATAAACGCACCAGGTATTTTTGCAGGATGGGAAATGACATGGGACTCCTCGACTGATGCGGACAATACCGACAGCGTAGGCCCGCGCGCGGCAAAGCAGAACGAATGCTTTCAGCTATGGATATGCCAAAACATTCGTTCCGCCCGGCGGGTGCGGCCGCTATCGTTGGTCATCGCCACTTTTCGCCAGAACACCATGTGCCAATTACTCGCCATGAGCAGCAGCAAACCCGCCACCGTCGACTTCTCCTTCGCCGGCTTCGCCCTGCGCGGCAGCGAACACCGCGATGGCTGGGGCATCGCCTTGCATACGGCCAGCGGCTGCCAGCTGTACACCGACGCGCTGGCCTCGACCCACTCGCCGCTGGCGGCGCAGATCCGCAACCATCCGATCAAGGCCAGGAACGTGGTCGCCCACATCCGCAAAGCCACGCAGGGCCGCATCTCGCTGGAGAACAGCCATCCGTTCACGCGCGAACTGTGGGGCCAGACCTGGTCGTTCGCGCACAACGGCGACCTGAAACTGTTCGACCCGAATCCCAGCCTGTATTCGCCGCACGGCGACACCGACAGCGAGCGCGCCTTCTGCCACCTGCTGTCCGGCCTGGCGCTGCGCTTTGAAACGCGGCCGCCTCGCCACGTGCTGTTCGGCGCGCTGGAAACGCTGGCCGGCGAGATCGCCGACTACGGCAGCTTCAACTTCATCCTGTCCAACGGCGAGCTGCTGTTCGCCCATTGCAGCACCGAGCTGCACGTGGTGGTGCGCGAATACCCGTTCTCGGTGGCGCAGCTGATCGATTGCGACCTCAACATCGATTTCAGCAAGCACAACCACCTGGACGACCGCATCGCCGTGATCGCCACCCAGCCGCTGACCTCGAACGAAGCCTGGGCCCGCTTCGCGCCGGGCGAGCTGAAGCTGTTTGTCAACGGACTGGAAGTGGGAGCGGCGCCGGTGCGGCGCCAGGAATGGGAGCTGGAGATTTGCTGCTGAGTTGAATTACAGCGGATTGCAGTTGCAGAAGCGTTTGCGCTTGCTGCCGTCCGGCGCTTCGGCGCCGGCGTCCAGCTGCTTCCAGAAGAACACGGTCTCCACGCCATACGGCGAGCGCACCTTGCCGGCATCCACGTAGCCGCGGCGGGCGAAGAAGTCCTGGCCGGTGGCGGTGCTGTGCAATTGCAGCGCCTTCACGCCCCAGCTGCACGCCTGCTCCTCCATGCGCGCCAGCAGCGCCTTGCCGACGCCTTGACGGCGCGCTTCCGGCAACAGATAGCACAAGGCCAGCTTGCCGGCGCCGGTCAGCAGCGCGACGCCGACGACCACGCCTTCGCTCAGCGCGACCAGTGAAAAATTCGTCGGCGAACTGAACCAGTTGGCCACCATCTGCGGTGTTTTGTTGCCCAGCCAGGCGTCAAGGATGGCGGGATCGTTTTTATGATCCAGGTCGCAGCATTCCGTGATCGAACGGCGCAACACGGTGCATGCCGCATCCGCATCTGTCGAAGCAGCAATACGAATTTCAAGACTCCGAATTTCAAGACTCATGTACGCTCACAAATATTCCCAATAGCAAAAATGAAGCGCTACGCCGCGATACCGCGCGCCTTCTTCAGTGCCTGAAACCCACTATACACCAAGCAGCAAAAGCCGTTGCGGGCACGCCCGATTGACTCCTACAGCCTAGTGGTTGGCCCTGTTTTTGCCCACGAATGTTTTCAAAAATCGTTATGCGGTTTCTACTGAAAACCTCGTGACAAACATCCTACTAAGCATATTACGAAAAATTCGTATCTTTTCCGGGCGAAATTTTACACCATGGGCGCCTGTTATTACGAAAGCTCATTATGACCACCAAAAATCCTGCCCGCCGCGCGCTGATCTCGTCCTTCCTGGCGGCCTCCGCCGTCATGCTGGGCCTGCCATTGCAGGCGAACGCGGCTGAAACCGTGCTGCTGAATGCGTCCTACGACGTCGCGCGCGAACTGTTCAAGGACATCAACCCCGTCTTCGTGGCCGACTGGAAGAAGAACACCGGCGAAACCATCAACGTCAACCAATCGCATGGCGGCTCGTCCAAGCAAGCCCGTTCGGTGGCCGACGGCATGGAAGCGGCGGTGGTCACCATGAACCAGGCGAACGACATCGACATGCTGGCCGACAAGGGCCTGGTCGCGCCGGATTGGGCCAAGAAGTTCCCGCACAACGCCGCGCCCTTCTATTCGACCATGGTGTTCCTGGTCCGCAAGGGCAATCCGCAGCAGATCAAGGACTGGGGCGACCTGGCCAAGCCTGGTGTCAAAGTGGTCATACCCAACCCTAAAACCGCCGGCAACGGCCGCTACACCTACCTGGCGGCCTGGGGGTCGGTACTGAAAAAAGGCGGCAGCGAAGCGCAGGCGCGCGAACTGGTGGGCAAGATCTTCAAAAACGTGCCGGTGCTGGACGCAGGCGGGCGCGGCGCCACCACCACCTTCACCCAGCGTGAAATCGGCGACGTACTGGTGACGTTCGAGAACGAAGTGAACCTCGTGCGCGCCGAGTTCGGCAGCAACTTCGAGGTGGTCTATCCATCGATCTCCATCCTGGCCGAATCGCCGGTGGCGGTGGTCGACAAGGTGGTCGACCGTCGTAGCGTCCGCAAGCAGGCCACCGGCTACCTGAATTTCCTGTACACCGAGCAGGCGCAGGACATCATCGCCAAGCACTATTTCCGTCCGCGCTCCGAAGCGGCGTTCAGGAAGTACAACGCCAACTTTCGTCAAATCACACTGTTCACGGTAGATGACGTCTTCGGCGGCTGGAAATCGGCGCAGAAGAAGCATTTTGACGACGGCGGCGAATTCGACAAGATCTACCAGAGCAAATAAGGATATACGGATCGATTCGTTTGCAAAGGGCCTGGCTAGCCGTAATCTGGAAGCGTAGTAATCAACCAGGTAAAGGAAGCCCGATGGCCATTTCTGAAATTAACGTACGTAACCAGTTCCGCGGCAAGATCAAGGAAATCATCTTTGGACCGGTCGTTTCGGAAGTCGATGTGGAAACCCAGCACGGCATCGTCACCTCGGTGATCACCTCGCGCTCGATCCACGACCTGGATTTGAAAGTCGGCAGCGAAGTCATCGCCCTCGTCAAATCCACCGAAGTCTCGATCGCCAAGATCAGCAGCAACTAGGCCAAGCCGCCAAGCGGCCGTCAGCGACCGAGCAAGCCCTGGGCCATCCCGTCCCAGGGCTTTTTTGCATGGGGGTCAAGTCTGACATTCGGACACGAGTTCTGCCGTAACCGATGTTACGGCAGAACTCGTGTCCGAATGTCAGACTTGACCCCCGATGAAAATAAATGGAATCGTGGAGTTACATTCAATAGACGAGAAACCACTTTAATGTTATCTTCTATCCTCAGGAAATATTGCCGCATAGCTAGACTAGTTTTGCGCCGCGTCAACTTCTGACGCCCGATACACTCCTCTCTCCCAAGAATACTTAACATGCTCAAGAAAATTGTTGCTGTATTGCTGAGTTCGTTTACCGCGGCTGCGCTCGCGGTACCGCTCGGCTCGCAGTCGGTGCTGGTCGTCGAAGACGGTACCGGCAAAGTGCTGCTCGAAAAAAATTCCAACGTTCAAGTCCCGATCGCCTCGCTGACCAAGCTGATGACCGCGATGGTGGTGCTCGACTCCAAGCCGGACATGGATGCGCCTATCAGCATCGATAAAACCGATGTGGACATGCTCAAGCACAGCACCTCGCGGGTGCCGGTCGGCGCCGAACTGGCCCGCCGCGATGCGTTGCAACTTGCGCTGATGTCATCAGACAACCGCGCCGCCGCATCGCTAGCCCGCACCTATCCAGGCGGCCCTGCCGCGTTCAAACTGGCGGTCAACGCCAAGATCAAGGCACTGGGCCTGACCCAGACCGTGATCGAAGAACCGACCGGTCTGTCGCCGAATAACCGCTCGACCGCGACCGACCTGGTCAAGATGGCAACCGCCGCCTCGGCCTACCCGGACATCCGCCGCATCACCACCGACACCAAGGATGTGATCACGATCAAAGGCCGCCAGGTGGAGTACCACAACACCAACCGACTAGTCGGTGCCAAGGGTTGGGACGTCGGCCTGTCGAAGACCGGCTACACCGAAGAAGCCGGCCGCTGCCTGATCATGCGCTTCAAGTCGGCCGGCAAGAATGCCACCCTGGTATTGCTCAATGCCAAGGCCAACTCGGCACGCTTGATGGATGCCTTCAACATCCGCCGCTTCGTTGCCGGCCCGGATGGGGAACCAAAAGTCATGAAAGTTTCAGCCAGCCGCCACAAGAAAGCCGCCAAATCGGCCAAGCGCCACCGCCGCGCGGCCTGACCGCTTCAGCCTGCCGTAGCGACAACCGGACCCGATGGTCCGGTTTTTTTGACCTCTATAAGCCAGTTTTTGGTATTTATATGCCAATTATTGGCATGATTTAGCTATGACGGTGCCTTGAACAGGCACCGTGCAGAGGGACTAGTTGCCGAGCAGCGTGCGCAGGCCGCTGGCACGTTGGGTGCGCTGGGCGATGGCGTCGAGCAGCACCTGGCCGTTCGGCGTGAGTAACGTGAAGTAGTCGCGCGCGCGCGTGATGCCGGTGTAAATCAGCTCGCGCGCCAGCATGCCGCCGCTGTCTTTAGGCAACACCAACACCGTATGCTGGAATTCGGAACCTTGTGATTTATGCACCGTCATGGCAAACGCCGTCTCGACATTGCGTAGCCGTGTAGCAAGAACACTGCGCACATTGTCACCTTCCGAGAAGTAGACGCGCAGCGCGCCAGGACGCGCCGGATCGGGCAAAGTCAGGCCGATATCGCCGTTGAAAACGCCGGTGCCGTAATCATTGCGCGTGACCATGACGGGTCGACCGACATACCATTCGCCGCTTCTCCGCAGCAATCCAGCCGACTGCAATCTTTGTTCAATGACATCATTCAGTCCAGCAACACCCCACTCGCCCTCGCGCACCGCGCACAGAATCCGGAAGGTTTCAAAGCTGGTCAGCACGGATTTCACCCATGCAAGATATACGACCTCGTCGCCTTCCGGGGCTCCGTTTTTAATCATTTTCAGGTAAGCCTGGTAGCCGCCGGCGGCACCGGCGCGGCCCGCCAACGCCAATTGCAACAGGTCAGAAGACTGCGCCGGATCGATCCAGGCCACCTTGCCATCAATACTGTCACGCAAAACCTGTAGCGATGCGGCAGCATTTCCGGCGTTCACAGCCAGCGCCAGCGCGCCGATCGGGCCGCCGAAACGTCGACTTTCGCGCAACATTACCGTCTGCTGGGCAATTGGACCGCCGTCACCGCCGAAATTGTCGGGGATCTGCTGGCCAGCACTCGCTTGCACGTATGACAAGGTTTCCGACTCATACCCACCCGCTTCAGCGTTGTGACACAGGTCACCCAGAACCGCGCCCGCCTCCACCGAGGCCAGCTGATCTTTGTCGCCGAGCAAGATCAAGGTCGCCGTCTTGGGCAAGGCGGCCAGCAGCGCCGACATCATTTCCAAGTGAATCATTGACGCCTCATCAACAATCAGCACATCGACTTCCAGTTGATTGCCAGCATTGTGCTGGAAAGCACGCGTATCTGGCCGGGCGCCGAGCAAGCTGTGCAGAGTGCGCGCCGGGCCCATGCGGGCCGCCAACTCGCGCAGCGGCAGTGCCGAGCCGACTTTTTCCGCCAGATCGTCCAGCGCGGTATCGATCGATTGCTTGAGACGGGCCGCCGCCTTGCCGGTCGGCGCGGCCAACGCCACGCGCAAGGTTGACTGGCGGTCGCCGGCAGTAGCGAACAACAAGGCCAGCAATCGTGCCACAGTGTAAGTTTTGCCGGTGCCGGGCCCTCCTGTAATGATGCCCAGCTTGCCGCGCATGGCTACCGCGCAGGCGATTTTTTGCCAGTCGGTAACACCGCCGCGCGGGGCGTGCGGGAACAGGATATCCAGCCAGTGCCGCACGTCGGCGGTACTGGTTTCGGCGTCGAGGGCAATCAGTCCGCCCAGCGCGCGGCCGCGCACGGCTTCGGCGACCAATGTTTCATCACGCCAGTAGCGGCGCAAATAGAGGCGCTCGCCGTCCAGCACCAGCGGTTGCTGGAGATCCTTGCCGCCCACCGGCATCACCTGGTCGCAGCCCGCCAGCAGCGCGCGCCAGGCGTCAGCGCTCCTGGGCCAGGCGCCGGCCGCGTCACGCAGCGCGCGCCATTCATCGCCGGTCCAGCCCAGCTGGCCAGAGAGATCGTCCTGCAGCTCGTCGAGCATCAAACAGCTGTGGCCGCGCCCTTCAAGTTCGGACAACAGCACGCAAACAGCCATCAATTGCGGCGAACTCGCGCCTACCGAAGCGATAAAGCGCGCAAACGCCCCACTCAGACGGCGCAGCTGGCCATTTTCCGTCAAGGCGTCAACCTGTTCGAACAGGGCGGCGGACGTTTCAATACTCATGCGGTGCCTCTGCTTGCGTGACGCCGGACTCATCCAGCAACCGATCCAGCCCGTCAAGCAGCTCCGGATCGGGTTCTATCAGGTAACAACCGCGCGTTTGCTGATTCGCAATGCCGCGCAGGAACAGGAAAATCGCGCCGCCCAGGTGCTCGGCCGGATCGTACTGGTCGCCCAGGCGGCTTTGGAGCAGCCGGTGCAGCGCCAGCATGTAGATCGCGCCCTGGATGTCGTAGCGATGCTCGGCCATCGCCGCCACCAGCGCCGGCTGGTGATAGGCGGCGTCACCCGCGCCCAGCGCGTTGGATTTGTAGTCCAGCACCCAGAACCGGCCTTCGTGCTCGAATACCAGGTCGGCAAAGCCTTTCAGCATGCCATGCAGCTGACGCTCCGGCAGCGCCGGCCGCGCCATGCCGCCCAGCAGATGCGTCGCGCACAGGGCATCGAGCGCACCGGTGCTCAGGCGCTCGCTGGGGAACCAGAACTCCATCTCCGGCAGCGGCGCGGCGATGGCGCTCAACGGCGCGCCCAGATATGGCAGGCTGGTGCCGGCGATCTCGCGCAGCCACGCCAGCGTATCCTCCAGACGATTGCCCCAGCCGGCGCGCTCCACCCGCCGCGTCATGCGCGACTCAAAGTGCTCGTGATCGACGACGGCAAAGCCCTCCTGCCCCATCCACTCCAGCTGCTCGTGCAGGAAGTTACCCGGCACCGAGCCGCGCGGGAAGCGATGCCACGGCGCGTCTTCCACGCGGTTCGACAGCGCGATCGACGGCATGCCGGCGCCTTCCAGCAGGTTCTCCTGCAAGCCGTCGCGCGGCACCGGCAAGGACGATGCGCCGCTGCCGATGGTGCCGGTCGGGCCGGTGCGCCGCGCCAGCGAACTGAAACTGCCCACCGACCAATCGCGTTCGAAGCGGCCAGCATAAAGCTGCGGCTCCAGCAACGGCGGGCGTTGTTCGATGCGACTCAAACGCGTGAACTGCTGCATCGCCATCTCCAACGTGTCGATGCTGATGCCGTCGCAACCCTTGCAGGCATGGCCCCAGCGTTCCATCATCAGGTCCGACGGCAGCGCTTCGCCGCCGGTCAGCAGATAACCCAGCGCCGATTCATGCAGCGTGTTGTCGCCCGCCTTGCGCGCGGCCAGCGCCGTCACGCCCAGCCACAGGAAGTGGCGCGCGCGCGTCAGCGCCACGTACAGCAGGCGCAAGTCCTCCTGCAGGCGCGCGCGTTCGACCAGTTCCATCGCGGTATCGGTCAGCGCCATGTCGATCTGGCGCACGCCATCCTCGTCGCTGAACTCGAAGAAGCTGCGGTTGCGCCGCTCCACCTTGCGCGCCGTGACGGCGAACGGCAGGTACACCAGCGGATACTCCAGGCCCTTCGATTTGTGGACCGTGACGACCTTCACCAGCTCCGCATCGCTTTCCAGGCGCAGCACGCGTTCGTCGCCGGCGCCCTCGCCGCCTTCGATCTGCTCGGCGAGCCAGCGTATCAGCGCCTGCTCGCCATCGAGCTGGCGGCTGGCCGATTGCAGCAGCTCCGCCAGGTGCAGCAGATTGGTCAGGCGCCGCTCGCCGCCCGGCAGCTGGAGCAAGGCCGTCGGCAGTTTCAGCTCGTGGATGAAGCGGCGCAGCATCGCCAGTACGCCCTGCCGCTGCCATACGATGTGCAGCGCCTTCAGTTGTTCCACTCGCGCTTCCCACGCCAGTTCGTCCGACGAAAGCAGCGCCAGTTCCGCCAGCGGCAGGCCGGTGGTGCGGGTGGCGAAGGCGGCGCGCGCCAGGCCGCCGTCCAGCGGGCTGGCGACGGCCGACAGCCAGCGCAGCACGTCGGCAGCTTCCGCGCTGTCGGTGACGGAGTCCTTGTCCGACAAATACACGCTGGCGACCTGGCGCCGTTGCAGCGCGCGACGTATGGCCGCAGCCTCCTTGCGGTCGCGCACCAGCACCGCAATGTCTGCCGGTTGCAGGCGCATAAAGCCTTTCGGTCCTACGAAGCCCGCGCGCTCGTCGTTGAGCTGCGCGACGATATGTTCGGCGCAATGCCAGGCGAAGAATTCACGATAGCTGTCCGCTTTCAAGTCCTGCGCGGCGCTGCATGCGATAACCAGCGCCGGCACGTCGCCAGCTGTGTTGACCATGCGCTCGTTGCGCCCCTTGGCGCCTACCGCCTCGAACGGCAAGGGATTCACGCGCGTGCCGGGATCGCGGAAGCGGAAGGCGCCGCGTCCGAAGCCGCCTTCCGCAGGCTGGCCTTCGGCGTACATGAACAGGTGGTTGACCGCATCCACCACCGGCTTGGTCGAGCGGTAGTTGGTGCCCAGCTGGTAATGGCGGCCGGTGGTGGCCAGGCGCGCGGACAGGTAGCTGTGGATGTCGGCACCACGGAAGCCGTAGATCGACTGCTTCGGATCGCCGATCAGGAACAGGCCTGTCTCGGCATCGTTGTCCACCACGCGGTACAGCAGGTTGAAGATCTGGTACTGGTTGGGCGCCGTGTCCTGGAATTCGTCGACCATCGCCACCGGGTACTGGTCGGTAATGCGCTTGCGCAGCGCGGCGGCGTTCTCGCCTTGCAGCGCCGCGTTCAGGCGGTCCAGCATGTCGGCGAAGCCGAACTGGCGGCTGCGCTTCTTCAATTCGTCCATGCGCTTGGCCACCGCGCCGGCCGCGTGGCGGTATAGCGCGTGCGACAAGGGTTCAATCTCGTCCAGCGCCGTCTTTAGCGGTTCGATGGCGTCGAAATCGTCGGGAATCGAGGCGGTGTAGCCTTTCGAAAAAGCGTCTTCGAGGCCGTGCGGCGTCAGGCGCTTCCAGGCGGTGTCCGAGATGTCGGGCATGACCATGGCGGTGTCCTCGGCCCAGGCGCGCAGGCCGTTGAACCAGGCCACCAGCGAATCGGCGCGCATCTTGTTGCCGTTGAAGCATTTGGGCGACAGCACGCGTTCGGTGGCGATCCATTGTTCCATGCGGTTGGCGCGATCGGTCCATCCGGCCTTCAAGCCGACCAACTGCGCCTGCTGCTCGCGCTGGACGGTGGCGATCAGCTCACCCAGCGATTCGATGCGCGCGCCTTCGCCGATGATGTCGGCGCGCTTGACCAGCTCCCGTATCGACTTCTTCAAGCCGCCCACGTCACCCCAGCACGACAGCAGCGCATCCAGTGATACGGCGTTGAGTGGATAGACCTGCTGCCGCCAATAGTCGTGCGCGGCGTCTTCGAACAAGGCCTGCTCGTCGCTGACCAGTTCCTCGTCGAACAAGCTGCCGCTGTCGAAGGCGTGCTCGCGCAGCATGCGCTGGCACCAGGCGTCGATGGTGAAAATCGCCGCCTCGTCCATCGTTTCCGCCGCCAGCATCAGACGGTGCGCGGCTTGCTGCTGCTCGCTGTGGCTTGGATAGGATTCGAGGATGGCGTCCAGATAATCGTCGCGCACCACGCCGCTGCCTGCGCCCAGGCCCATCGCCGAATAGCCGCGGAAGTAAGCCGCCGCCTCCACCAGCCGTTCGCGCACGCGGTTCGACAGCTCGCGCGTGGCGGCGCGGGTAAAGGTCATCACCAGGATATCGGCCGGCAGCAAAGGCCTGCGATAAGCATTGTCGCCGCCGTGGCCCAGCACCAGCCGCACGTACAGGGCGGCGATGGTCCAGGTCTTGCCGGTGCCGGCGCTGGCCTCGATCAGGCGCGAGCCGTGCAGGGGGAAGCTCAAAGGCTCCAGGGAATTGGCCATGCTGCTCATGCTGCGTCCTCACCGTCGATGACGTCTATCGTGATGGAATGTTCCAGCCAATCGGCCAGCGGTCCGTAGAGCGCTTGCGAGACATCGGCAAAATCCGCCTCGGCGCTGAGCGCCGCAAAGTCCGGCCACAATCGGGCCAGGCACAGGTCGTCGTTCTCGCCGGAGATTTCGAAACCGCCGTCGTACACGCCGCGCGGATCGCCCTCCTGCGCCAGCGCCAATGCGGTCTTGCAGGCCGTCGGCAAGGGGCGGTTCATACCGTCGCGCCACAGGCAGACGAGTTCCCGCAAGGCTTCCAGCGCGTCGGCCTGCGCCAGCGGTTTCATGGTAACGATGGCGTCGCGCGCCACCAGGAAGCCCGCAACCGACATACCGGCCGCCGACACCGCCAGCTGGCGCAACCACATGGCGATCAATTTGTCGCCGCGCGGCTTGCCCTGCTTGTCCGTGACCTTGGACGACATCTGCGCCAGCCACACGGTCTCGCTGCCGTTGCTGCGCAGCTGGTCGATCCAGTCGTCGACCTGCACGCCGGCCAGCTGGAGGCTCAACGCCACCTTGGACGCCGCCAGCGGGTAGCGTTCGCGCAGCGTCAGCCAGGCGCAACGCACCGGCACCAGCGCCTGTACCAGTTGATGCTGGTACTGCTGGCCGATCAAACCTATCGGCAGCACGCCTTCACGCGCCAGGCGTTCGGCGCGCTCGGTCATCTTGTCGTAGACCTGGTGGATTTCTTCCGCCTCGGTGCCGTCGTCCAGCATGGTGTCTTCGAGCAGATAGCGTTCCAGCGCGTTCAGCGAGAACGGTTCCTCGTCCTCGCCCACCAGTGCGGCGTCGCCGAACATCACGCCGAGGCGTTGACGGAAGAAGAAGCGCACCGGCTGGCGCATGAAATTGGTCAGCGTTGACAGCTTTAGACGGTACTTGTCGTCGATCTCGTAGGGCGGCAGCTCGGCGGCGGCGGCGTCGCCTGCCTCCTCGCCGTGCGCTTCGCGCCATTCGCGCGCATAGGTCAGCAGGCCGCCGTCCTCGAAATAGCGGCGGCTGAACGGCTGCAAGGCGTGCTCCGTGGTGCGCGCGTGCAGGTGGTCTTCCTCCAGCTGCCAGCCGTTGACCAGGTAATCGCGCAGCTGCGACACCAGCACCGACGGCGGCTGTTCGCTGTTGTCGCGCACATTGCGTCCGACCCAGCTGATGTAAAGCTTGTCGCGCGCGGCCAGCAGCGCTTCCAGCATCAGGTAGCGGTCATCGTCGCGGCGCGAGCGGTCGCCCGGACGGGCCATGCCCGGCTGCGCCAGCAGGTCGAAGTCGGCCTTGGGCGCGCGGCGCGGGAAGTCGCCGTCGTTCATGCCCAGCAGGCACACCACGCGGAACGGCACCGCGCGCATCGGCATCAGCGTGCAGAAGGTCACGCCGCCGGAGACGAATTGGTGGTTCAGCGTCGGCTCGTCCAAAAGGCCCAGCCACGCTTCGCGCAGCACGGCCAGCGGCACCGCTTCGTCGTATTGCGCGCCTTCGCAGGTCTCCAGCCAGTTGTTGAGCGCATCGTCCAGATGCGCCAGCGTCAGGCGGTCGCCCTCCTCGCCGGCTTTGAAGAAGGCCGCCAGCAGCGCGCGCGCCTGCACGCCCCACTCTGCCGGCGTGTGCGATTGCGCCAGCAAGGCGCGCCAATGCAGCAGCGCTTCGACCATCTGCGCCAGCGAGCCGGCCAGCGCCGCATCCAGGCCGCCCACTTCGCCATACGCCTCGATGCCCGCAAAGGCAGCATCGCCGCCGCTGGCGTAGCCGAGCAGCATGCGGCGCACGCCGAACAGCCAGGAATTCTGCTCGCCCGCCGCGCCAAGACCCAGGCCGGCGCGGTGCTCGGTATCCAGCCCCCAGCGCACGCCCGCGCCTTCGATCCACAGGCCCAGCGTCGGCAGGTCATCCTCTTTCAAGCCGAAGCGCGCGGCCAGCGCCGGCACGTCCAGCAGGTCGCGCACCTCGCTCTGGCGGCAGCGCTGCTGCGGCAATCGCAGCAGCCACTCCAGCGCCACCAGCAGCGGATTGACGCTGCGGTCGTTGACGTCGCCGATTTCAAACGGGATGTAGCGCGGATCGCTGCGGCGGTGCTGCGCGAACACCGCGTGGATGGCGGCGGTGAAGGTGTCGATATCCGGCACCATCACCACCACGTCGCGCGGACGCAGGCCGCTGCCGTCGGCGAACATGGCCAGCAACTGGTCGTGCAGCACTTCCACTTCACGCTGCACGCTGTGGGTGACGTGGAATTCGATGGAGCGGTCGTCGTCCGGCGGCGGTATTTGCGGATGTTCGGACAGCGGCAGCAGGTCGCGGATGGCGGCCTGCACCTGAGACAACAAGGTATCGCCCTCGCCGTCGCTGAACAGATCGATGCGCAGCGGCGCGACGTCATCATTTTCTGCCGCGGCGGCGGCCGAGGCTTCGTCGAATTCGTCCAGCATGCGGATGAAGTCACGCCCCTGCCGCCCCCAGCTGGCCAGCAGCGGATGGCTGTGCGCATGCAGCTCTTCCAGCGGAATCGCGCCCAGGTCCTGGCCGTTGCGCAGTTGCTGGCGGCGGTGCGCGGTGCGCAGCAGCTCGCGGCCTTCGATGATGTCACCCCAATAGAACTGGCATGGATTGGGCACCGCCAGCAGCACCTGCGTGTAGCGCGACAGCGAAGCGAGCGCCTGCAAGCTCTGATACGGCAGCGCCGAGACGCCGAAGATCACGATACGGCGCGGCAGGCGGCCAAGTGGTTCCTCGCCGGCGGCGCTGGCGCGCACGAATTCCGTGTGGACCGTCGCGCGGCCCAGCTCCCGCTCATGCGGTTCGACGTCGGCGATCACGGCGCGCCACAACTGGCCTTGCCAGCGCTGGTCTTCCGGCAGCGGGTGCGCCTCGTTGCGGGCGGAAGTGGCCATAACCCTTAGCTGGTCGCGGCCGGAGGCCCAGTCGTCCAGCCAGTCGGCGCGATAAACCTGGTATTGATCGAACAAGTCGGCCAGGCGTTCGGCAAGTTGCAGCCGGCGTTCCGCCTCGCCGTCGGCCAGGAAATGGCGCAGCGGCGTGAACACGGGATCGGCCAGCAAGGTAGGCAGGAGGCGCATCAGGCGCCAGGTCAGCGGCCCTTTGTCGAACGCGGAGCGCACCGGCACGCGCTCGCGCCCCAGCATGCCGCGATAGGTTTCCCACAAAAAGCGCGCCGGCAGCGCCACGCGTGTCGCCGCGCAGACCCGCATTTCCTCGGCCAGCGCGATCTTCAGCCATTCGGCCACGCCGTTCGACTGCACCAGGATGGTTTCCGATTCGAGCGCCCCGAGCGGATGATTGCGCAGCCATTGGAACACCGCCGCGCGCAGCTGCTCCATTTGATTACCATGCAAAATCAGCAGGCCGGGGGTGACGCTCGAATGCATAGGGCTCTTCGTTGGAATAGAGCCCGTATTATCGCTCTAGCCGGGGTCGTAGGCCAGCAGTTCCTGCTCCATGCGCTCGTTCAACAGCGCCAGCATGGCATGCAGTTTTTGCACCAGTTGCCGGGCGTTGGCGCAATCGGCGTCGTGACGCACGTTTTCCAGCGCCAGGCACAGGTTCCCGAAACGCATCGCGCCCACCGCGCGGGCCGAGGATTTGATGCGATGGCCAAGTTCAGACAGATGCGCCAGATCTTCCAGCGCCAATGCCGCGTCGACTTCACGCAGTCCCTCGCGGGCGGAATCCAGGAACAGCAGCGCGTACTTGCGCATCTTGTCGGCCTTGCCGCCGAAAGTCTGGGCCAGCGCGGCGACATCGAGCAGCTCCGCCTCAACCGGCACCGAAGCCGGCACCGACGGCGCAGCCGCTTCAACCCGCGCCGCAGGCTGCTCCACGCCCGGCACCATCGCCCGCAGCTGTCCTTGCAGCGGCGCGGCCGCGCCATCGGCCATGGTGAAGTACGACGGCGGCGGCGGCGCCAACGGCCGCGCAAAGCTGGCCGTGCGCGCCCGTTGGCTCATCCACTTGGACAGCATGTTAAACAGCAGATTGGGCGCGATCGGCTTGGTGACAAATTCGTCCATGCCCGCGCCCAGGCAGCGCTCCTGGTCGTCGCGACCGGCATTGGCGGTCATCGCGATGATCAGCGTGGCCGACAATTTAGGATGGGCGCGGATCAGGCGCGTGGTCTCGTAGCCGTCCATCACCGGCATCTGCACGTCCATCAGCACGCAATCGAAGCGCTCCTTGAGCAGCAGGTCGATCGCCTCCTTGCCGTTGTTGGCCACGCAGACGGTGGCGCCGGCGTCCTCCAGCAGCTCCTGGCCCACCTGCTGGCTGAAGATATTGTCCTCGACCAGCAGGATGGAGGCGCCGCGTATGCTGTCCAGCACATCCGGCTGCACCGATTCGTCGCTCGGCTGCAGCATGCTGACGCCCTTGGCCAGCCGCGCCGTGAACCAGAAGGTGCTGCCCGCGCCCGGCCGGCTGTCGACGCCGACGCCACCGCCCATCAGTTCCGCCAGCTGTTTGCTGATGACCAGTCCCAGTCCGGTGCCGCCGTAGCGGCGCGTGGTCGAGGTGTCGGCCTGGTGGAAGGACTGGAACAGCTGCTCCAGCTGGTCCGGCGACATGCCGATGCCGTGATCCTCCACTTCGAAACGGACCAGGATATGGCTGTCGCGCTCCTCCAGCGGCCGCGCGCGCACATAGACCTTGCCGTTCTCGGAGAACTTGATGGCGTTGCTGGTGAAGTTGAGCAGCACCTGCTCCAGCCGCAGCGGATCGCCGCGCAACTGCTGCGACAGTCCCGGCCAGATCTCGTACACCAGCTCCAGGCCCTTGGCCGCCGCGCTCTCGCCCAGCTGGCTGGACATATTGGACAGCAGCGAATCGAGCGCGAAGTCCAGCACCTCCAGGTCCATCTTGCCCGCTTCGATCTTGGAGAAGTCCAGGATGTCGTTGATGATGCCCAGCAGGTGCTGGCCCGAATGGTAGATCTTTTGCAGGTAGTCGCGCTGCTTCGGATGCGTGACCGATTTCAGCGCCAGGTGGGCCATGCCGATGATACTGTTCATCGGCGTGCGGATCTCGTGGCTCATATTGGACAGGAAATCGCTCTTGGCCTGGTTGGCGGTATCGGCTTCCTCCTTCAGCTGATGCAGCTCGGTGACGTCGGTCGACAGGCCGATGACGGCCGTGACGGCGCGGTCTATCTCGACCGGCACCTTGACGGTCCACAGGTGCTGCACCACGCCGTCGCGGCCCACGAACTGGGTCTCGCCGGAGCGCTTGACGTTATCGGCGAAAACCGGCCGTTCCTGCGCCCACGCGGCGTCGGCGGCGGCGGTCGGCATCAGTTCGCGATCGAGCTTGCCGACGATCTGCTCCACCGGCAGTCCCATCGAGTCGGCCATCTTGGCGTTGACGTAGATGTAGCGGCGCTTCTGGTCCTTCATGTAGACGTGGGCGTCGACGTTGTTGAGCACCGTGTCGAGCAACACGCCCTGCTTCAGCGCGCGCCGGCGCGAGGAATACAGCACAAAGAAGTAACTGTACAGCAGCATGGTGCCGGCGAAACCGGTCAGGCCGGCGACCCACGGGAAATACAGGTCGAAGCGCGTCAACAGTTCGGATTTCCTGACCTGGAACTGCGCCTTCCACAGGCTGCCGTTGAAATCGATCGGCAGCACCGACTCGAAATACTCGCTACGCTGCCCCAACGGAATGGGCATCGCCTGCATCGAGCCGTTGTCGTTGAACAGCAGGCGGTCGGTCTTTTCGATCACCAGGCGGCGCTGTTCGATTTCCTTGCTGCCGTCGGCGTACAGCATCAGGTGTACCTGGCGCACCGTCATCTCGTCGATCGCGCCCTGCACCAGCTTGGGCACGCTGAAGCCAATGCCGACCGATCCCAGATAGGCGGCGCGGCGCCCCGCCACCTCGGCCACCGGCATATTGCGGCGATAGACCGGCAAGCGGATACCCAGGCCGATGTGCGGCGTCGGATGTTGGACCACGATGGGCTGGCCGGAGGCGCTGACCTGGCCGCTGTCGCGCGAGGCCGCCATCAGTTTGTCGATCAGCGGATTGGCGACCACGTCGACGCCCATCTTCTCGCCCATCATCGACGCCGGCTCCAGGTAGGTCAGCACGGCGTAGTGCGGCCGCCGGCCCGGCGGCTTGATGTCAAACTCCGGATACCCCTGCGGCGACATGCTGCGGTCCGCGCGCACGCGGGCGACGAAGGCGTCGCGTTGCGCGTCCGGGATCAGCGGCGCCCAGGTCACCGCCTCGATGGCCGGAAAGTGGTGCGGAATCTCCAGGCTGGCCACGTATTCGTGAAATTGCAGGCGCGTCAAATCATCGCTGGTCTGGAACAGCGCCACCAGGCCGCGCGTCAGATCGGAATACGATTTGATGCGGGCCGAAATACCGTACTGCGTGCTGCGCGCCAGGTTCTCGAAACGCTGGTTGGCATCGTCGTCGACGGTCTTGGCAGCGGTACCGTACAGCGCCGCGCCGACGGCCAGCGCCAACGCGCCGCCTGCCAGCCAGAACAACAGGCGGGGGCTGCGGACCGCTTCCGTCGCGTTACCCGATTTGAGCATTCGCCATCACTTTAGGTCTATAAATTTGCGGAAAATTTTGCATCACAGCAGCATACTATTAATGCCGCCCGGGAACCAGTGAAACAATTGGAGAGAATTCACCAATTTTTCATCCGAATTTCAAGGGAACCATATGCAGCAAGGCGCGCTCTAAAAGATGAGGTTGGCAATTTGCCGGCACTGCGGGAGACTCATCATGCGCGCACCATCCATGATAGCGGTATTTTTCTTTAGCATCGTTTGTATAGCGACGACCAGTCGTGCGACGACTGTTGACCATCACGAATTCGAAGCCTGGCTGGAAGCGCCCTTCCACGCCGACGCCCACGGCGCGCGCACTTTGGCGCTGCATTTTTCCGCGCCGGACCCGCAACCGGGCGACACCCTGCGCTGGCGCCTGGCCCTGCTGGCGCCGGACGGCCGCACGGTGCGCAACTGGCGCGGCGCACATCCCATGGCCGAGCCCGTCCACGACGTGACGCTCCGCTGGCGCGCGCCGACTACGCTGCGCCACGGCATCTACAAGCTGCGCTTGCGCGCCAGCGCCGGCGCAGGTCCGGCTGTCGAGCAAAGCTGGAGCGTCATGGTGGGCACCAGCCGGACGCCGGCGGCATTCCGGCTGGCGCCGACGGCGGTGGACACCTTCCCCTACGCCGTCTACCTCGGCAACCTGCACAGCCAGACCAATCACAGCGACGGCGGTGGCGCGCTGGACCATTGCACCGGCGCGCAGGCGCCGCAGAGCGCCGCGCTCGGCCCCTCGGACGCCTACGCCTACGCCCTCCAGCACGGCCTGGATTTCCTGATGACGTCCGAGCACAACCACATGTATGACGGTTCGGACGGCACCAACACCGCCGCCGATCCGGTCGCAGCCACGGCGCTGTACCGGAGCGGACTGGAAGCGGCGACCGCCTGGAACCTGGCGCATCCGGGCTTTGTCGCCATCTACGGCCAGGAATGGGGCGTCATCAGCCACGGCGGCCACCTCAACATCCTCAACAGCGAGGAACTGCTGGGCTGGGAACGCAACGCCCTCGGCGAACTGATCGCCGATACGGAAAGTCCAAAGGGCGACTACGCCTTTTTGTATAAATTGATGCGCGAACGCGGCTGGCTGGGCCAATTCAACCATCCGCAGGACGACCAGTTCGCCATCCTGGGCAAGCCGCTGGCCTGGAATGCCGACGGCGACCAGGCCATGGTGTTGTGCGAGGTAATGAACAGCAGCGCCTTTTCGACCAGCAGCGACGAAACGGAAACCCACCTGAGCAACTACGAAGCGGCCTGCGACAAGCTGCTGGAGGCCGGCTTCCATGTCGCCTTCAGCAGCGACCAGGACAACCATTGCGCCAACTGGGGCGCCTCCTACAGCAACCGCACCGGGGTGCTGATGCCGCCCGGCGCGCCCTTGGACGGCCCCGGCCTGCTAGCCGCGCTGCGCGACCGTCGCGTATTCGCCACGATGGATAAAAACGCCAGGCTGGTCCTGACCGCCAACGGCCACCTGATGGGCGAACGCTTCGTCAACCGCGGCAAGCTGACGCTGCAAGCGAGCTACGTCAGCACCAGCGGGCACGGCGCCGCCGCCGTCGCCATCTTCCACGGCGTACCGGGACGCAACGGCACGGTCGCCGCGCTCAGCAACAAGCCCCTCAGCGTCGTCAAACCCGCCGCCGGCGAGCACTTTTATTACGCCAGGGTGACACAGGACGATGGAAAAATGCTGTGGAGCGCGCCGATCTGGGTCAGCCAGCAAGGCCGCAATCGTGCGCGGCAGAGTATTGAATTACGATAATATTTTTGCTGGTAAAAAATTTCTGCATGGCGATTGTCATATTGATAAAATGCTGTTTTAGCCATCGTATGGTGAAGCGCAATTTTGCTTGACTCCCAGACATACAAGAGTATCTTTTACCTTCCAGACACAGTGCGACCGCCCGATACCTCAACCGTTCAGCAAGCCGTGCCTATCCCAAAAGTCCTCCTCGTCAATGACGATCCAGCGAGCCTGTATGCGCTGGAAAGCCTGCTGTCCGAGGCCGCCGACCAACATGTGTATGAGCTGTTGACGGCGGGCTCCGGCAAGGAGGCCTTGCGCCAGGTGCTGCTGCACGAATTCGCCGTGATCCTGCTCGACGTCAGCATGCCCGGCATGGACGGTTTCGAGACGGCCGAAGCCATCCACTCGCACCCGCGTTCGGCGGGCGTTCCCATCATCTTCATCACCGCGCACTATGGGGACGAAATCAACCGGCTCAAGGCCTATCAAAAAGGCGCGGCCGATTACCTGTTCACGCCGGTGATACCGCAGATCCTGCAAGCGAAAGTGGCGGTATTCGTCGAGATGACCAAGAAGAATATCCAGCTGCGCAAAAAAAGCGAGCAGCTGGCGCGCCTGAACCAGGACCTGCGGGTGCAGCGGCTGCAAGACCTGGAGCGCATCAACGCCGAGCTGGAACAGGAAATCAAGGACCGCAAGCAGGCTGAGTTGCGCGCCCACGAGCTCTCCACCCGCGACGCGCTGACCAACCTGGTCAACCGCCGCGCGCTGATCCAGCAGCTGGAACATGCGGTGGCCACCTCGGACCGCAGCGGCACCGGCTTCGCGCTGCTGTTCCTCGACCTCGATAAATTCAAGCATATCAACGACAGCTACGGCCACGAAGCGGGCGACGAGCTGCTGCGCCAGGTCTCGGCTCGGCTGACGGCGGCGGTGCGCGTGGCCGACGTGGTGGCGCGGCTGGGCGGCGACGAGTTCGTGGTGCTGATCGAAGGCCGGGCGGCGGCGGCCAACGCCGCGCGCGTGGCGCGCAAGATCGAACTGGCCTGCGCCCTGCCCTTCGACATCGCCGGCCATCGCCTGAAGACGGCGGCCAGCATCGGCATCGCCATCTATCCGCAGGACGGCAACAACGCGCAGACGTTGATGAAGAACGCCGACACCGCCATGTACCACGCCAAGCAGAACGACGCCGGCCCGGTGCAGTTCTTCCACGAAGAGCTCAACGTGCGCGAGCGCGAACGCAGCCAATGGGCGCTGGAGCTGCGCAAAGGATTGGCCGCCGGCCAGCTGGAGCTGCGCTACCAGCCGCAGGTCGACATCGCCAGCGGCCGCACCATCGGCGCCGAGGCCCAGCTGCACTGGCAGCATCCGGACAAGGGCGTGCTGGAAGCGGCGCAATTCCTGCCGCACGTGCAGGACCGTGGACTGCTGGATCGCGTCGACGCCTGGGTGATCGTGCAGGCCTGCGCGCAAGCGGCCCTGTGGCAGCGGGTCGCCGCGGCAGGCGCCCGTCCCCGTGGCGCGGCGCCGCTGTGCATCTGGATCAACTTGGCCACGCCGCAGCTCAATACCGACCTGCTGCAAACGCTGCTGCCGGCGATACGCAAGCAGCATCTGGCGCCGGGCAGCATCGGCGTGGAACTGAACGAAAAGCTGCTGCAAGGCCAAGCCGAACCGCTAACCCAGTTGCTGCTGCAATTGCAGTCCGGCGGCGTGCGCGCCGCGCTGGACGACTTTGGCAGCGCGCGCTCTTCGCTGGCGGCGTGCAAACGCTGGCAGCTGAACGCGCTGAAGATAGACCGCAGCTTCATCCACGCCATCGGCAACGACGAAGGCGGCACCGACATCGTCGCCGCCGTCATCCACCTGGCGCGCGCGCTGGCCATGCGGGTCGTGGCGATGGGCGTCGACCAAATCGAACAGCTCGACGTGCTGCGCGCGCTGGGCTGCAACAGCTGCCAGGGCGAACTGTTTTTCCCGCCCCTGACCGCCGCGGAACTGATCGAACACACCGGCACCAAGCCACAGGTGCCCACCGCCGAATCCCACTCCCTCCTAAACGACGAGGACTAAGCCGATGAACAATATGACAGACATGGGCGAACAGATCGACGCCAAGCGACTGCTGGCGACTCTGATGGCGCTTAAAAAAGGCGATTTCACGGCGCGCATGCCGTCCGATTGGACCGGCATGGCAGGCAAGATCGCCGACACCCTGAACGAAATCATCGAGACCAAGGAAAAAATGGTGCAGGTGGTGACGGATGTGAGCCGCGTGGTGGGCCGCGAGGGCCGGCTGACGCAGCGCGCCCAGGTTCCCAATATGTCCGGCGGCTGGGCCACCATCGTCAGCGCCGTCAATGCGCTGATCGACGATCTGGTACGCCCGACCACCGAAATGGCGCGCGTGATCGGCGCCGTGGCGAAGGGCGACCTGTCGCAGACCATGGCGCTGGAGGTGGACGGCGTGCCGCTGAAGGGCCAGTACCTGCGGGCGGCAACCACCGCCAACACGATGGTGGAACAACTGTCGTCGTTCTCCTCCGAGGTAACGCGGGTGGCGCGGGAGGTGGGCACCGAGGGTAAGCTGGGCGGCCAGGCGCAGGTGAAAGGCGTAGCGGGAACGTGGAAGGATTTGACCGACTCGGTGAACTCGATGGCGGGTAACCTGACCTCCCAGGTGCGTAACATCGCCGAGGTGACCACCGCTGTGGCCAACGGCGACTTGTCCAAGAAGATCACGGTGGACGTGCGCGGCGAGATCCTGCAACTGAAGGACACCATCAACGTGATGGTGGACCAGCTGCGTTCCTTCGCGTCGGAAGTGACGCGGGTGGCGCGCGAGGTGGGTACCGAGGGTAAGCTTGGCGGCCAGGCTTATGTGCCGGGCGTCGGCGGCACCTGGAAGGACTTGACCGACAACGTGAACTTCATGGCGTCCAACTTGACCGGCCAGGTGCGTAACATCGCTGCGGTGACCACCGCCGTGGCGAACGGCGACTTGTCCAAGAAGATCACGGTGGACGTGAAGGGCGAGATTCTCGAACTGAAAAACACCATCAACGTGATGGTGGACCAACTGTCCTCCTTCGCATCCGAAGTGACGCGGGTGGCGCGCGAGGTGGGCACCGAGGGCAAGCTGGGCGGCCAGGCGCAGGTGAAAGGCGTGGCCGGCACGTGGAAGGACTTGACCGACTCGGTGAACTCGATGGCGGGTAACTTGACGGGCCAGGTGCGTAACATCGCCGACGTGACCACCGCCGTGGCGAACGGCGACTTGTCGAAAAAGATCACGGTCGACGTGAAGGGCGAGATTCTCGAACTGAAAAACACCATCAACGTGATGGTCGACCAATTGAACTCCTTCGCATCCGAGGTGACGCGGGTGGCGCGCGAGGTGGGCACCGAGGGTAAGCTGGGCGGCCAGGCCAACGTGCCCGGCGTGGCCGGCACATGGAAGGACTTGACCGACGGCGTGAACTCGATGGCGGGTAACCTGACCGGCCAGGTGCGTAACATCGCCGACGTGACCACCGCCGTGGCGAATGGCGACCTGTCGAAAAAGATCACGGTGGACGTCAAGGGCGAGATTCTCGAACTGAAGAACACCATCAACGTGATGGTGGACCAACTGTCCTCCTTCGCATCCGAGGTGACGCGCGTGGCGCGCGAGGTGGGTACTGAGGGTAAGCTGGGCGGCCAGGCCTACGTGCCGGGCGTCGGCGGCACATGGAAGGACTTGACCGATAACGTGAACTTCATGGCCTCCAACCTGACGGGCCAGGTGCGTAACATCGCGGCGGTGACCACCGCCGTGGCGCGCGGCGACTTGTCGAAGAAGATCACCGTGGACGTGAAGGGCGAGATCCTGGAGCTGAAAGACACCATCAACGTGATGGTCGACCAACTGTCCTCCTTCGCATCCGAGGTGACGCGGGTGGCGCGGGAAGTGGGTACCGAGGGTAAGCTGGGCGGCCAGGCCAACGTGTCCGGCGTGGCCGGCACGTGGAAGGACTTGACCGAGAACGTCAACCAGCTGGCGGCAAACCTGACCAACCAGGTACGGGCGATCGCCGAGGTGGCGACCGCCGTGACGCGCGGCGACTTGTCGCGTTCCATTCAGGTGGAAGCGCGCGGCGAGGTGTCCTACCTGAAGGACAACATCAACGAGATGATCCGCAACCTGAAGGACACCACGCTGAAGAACGCGCAGCAGGATTGGCTGAAGACCAACCTGGCGCGCTTCACCCGTCTGTTGCAAGGCCAGCGCGACTTGCAGGCCGTGACCAAGCTGATTCTGTCCGAGCTGGCGCCGCTGGTGTCGGCCCACCACGGCGTGTTCTACATGATGGACTCGCAGGAATCGGACGCCCGCCTGCGCATGATCGCCAGCTACGGCTACCGTTCCAGCCGCAAGCTGCCGACCTCCTTCCTGCCGGGCGAAGGCCTGGTGGGCCAGTGCGCGGTGGAGAAGGTGCGCATCTGGCTGACCGACGTGCCGCGCGACTACATCGTCGTCTCGTCCGGGCTGGGCGCGGCGCCGCCGACCAACATCGTCGTGCTGCCGATTCTGTTCGAGCAGCAGGTCAAGGCGGTGATCGAGATCGCCTCGCTGGACCGCTTCACCGAAACCCACTTGTCCTTCCTCGATCAGCTGATGGAATCGATCGGCGTGGTGCTGAACACCATCGAGGCGAACAGCCGTACCGAATCGCTGCTGACGCAGTCGCAATCGCTGGCGCAGGAACTGCAACAGACCAACCAGGAGCTGGCCGAAAAAGCCCGCCTGCTGTCCGAGCAGAACATCGAGGTGGAACGCAAGAACCGCGAGGTGGAGCAGGCAAAACTGGCGCTGGAAGAGAAAGCCACCCAGCTGGCGCTGTCCTCCAAGTACAAGTCCGAGTTCCTGGCGAATATGTCGCACGAGCTGCGCACGCCTTTGAACTCGCTGCTGATCCTGGCGCAGCAGCTGGGCGACAACCCGGACGGCAACCTGTCCGGCAAGCAGGTGGAATTCGCCAAGACCATCCACGGCTCCGGCTCCGACTTGCTCACCCTGATTAACGATATTCTGGATCTGTCGAAGATCGAATCCGGTACCGTGACCTTGGACGTCTCCGAGTACCGCTTCCAGAACCTGCGCAACTACGTCGACCGCACCTTCCGCCACATGGCCGAGGCCAAGCACCTGGGCTTCTCCGTGGAGCTAAAGGACAACCTGCCGACCGCGATGATGACCGACACCACGCGCCTGCAGCAGGTGCTGAAAAACCTGCTGTCGAACGCGTTCAAGTTCACCACCCACGGCCAGGTCTCGCTCAGTATCAGCCTGGTGAACAGCGGCTTCTCCAGCGACCACCCCAACCTGCTGCATGCGGACGCGGTGCTGGCCTTTGCCGTCTGCGACACCGGCGTCGGCATCGCCGCCGACAAGCTGCAGCTGATCTTCGAAGCGTTCCAGCAGGCCGACGGCTCCACCGCCCGCAAATACGGCGGCACGGGCCTGGGCCTGTCGATCTCGCGCGAGCTGGCGCGCCTGCTGGGCGGCGAGATCCGTGTCGAATCGGCGGTCGGCAACGGCTCCACCTTCACGCTGTTCCTGCCGTACAACCGGGCCGGCTTCATCAACTACGACATGGGCCGCCAGCCGCAGGTGCGCCTGCCGACGCCGGCCCCGCAAGTGGTGTACAACGCTCCGCACTACAGCGAACTGTCGCAGCCGGAGCACGACAGCCTGAGCGCCATCACCGACATCGACGCCGACATGGAGCAATACGGCAGCAGCGACGACCGTGGGCTGGTGGCGCCGGGCGATCCGTCGGTGCTGATCATCGAGGACGACGAGCGCTTCTCCAAGATCGTGCTGGACTTCGCGCGCGAGAAGAACTTCAAGGGCATTGTCACGCTGCAGGGCGATTCGGCCCTAAGCCTGGCGCGCGACTACCTGCCGTCGGCCATCCTGCTCGATCTCGACCTGCCGGACATCGACGGCTTCACGGTGCTGGACCGCCTGAAACGCGATCCGAGCACGCGCCACATCCCGGTGCATGTGATGTCCAGCCTGCGCGAGCGCGAACGGGCGCTGCGCCTGGGCGCGATCTCCTACCTGAACAAACCGGTCAGCAAGGCCGCCTTGCAGGAAGAGTTCACGCGCATCCAGAAGTTCCTGCTGGGCGGTAAGCGCAGCCTGCTGGTGGTGGACGACGAACAAATGCAGCGCGACGCCATCGTCGCCCTGATCGGCGACGCCGACCTGCACATCGTTGCCGTCGACACCGGCCAGGCGGCGCTGGACGCGCTGCGCGAAGCGCGCTTCGACTGCATGGTGCTGGACCTGACGCTGCCCGACATCAGCGGCTTCGACCTGCTCGACATCATCGGCAAGGACGAATCGCTGCGCGACCTGCCGATCGTGATCAACACCGCCAAGGAGTTGAACCGCAAGGAAGTGGCAAAGCTGAAGCGCTACGCCAAAACCATCGTCATCAAGGACGCCCGTTCGCCGGAGCGCCTGCTGGATGAAACCGCGCTGTTCCTGCACCGTTCGCAGGCCAGCCTGCCGGAAGCGCAGCGCCGCATGCTGGAAGAGATCCACGCGGCCGACGGCGGCCTGGCCGGCCGCAAGGTGCTGATCGTCGATGATGACCTGCGCAACATCTTCGCGCTGTCGTCGCTGCTGGAGCGCCAGCAGATGCAGGTGTCGTTCGCCGAAAACGGCCGCGACGGCATCGAGGTGCTGGAAAAAGATCCAACCATCGAGATCGTCCTGATGGACATCATGATGCCGGAGATGGACGGCTACGACACCATGCGCGCCATCCGCCGCATCCCCAAATTCAAATCGCTGCCGATCATCACGCTGACGGCGAAGGCGATGAAGGGCGACCGCGATAAATGTATCGCGGCCGGCGCGTCGGACTACATCACCAAGCCGGTGGACGTGGCACAACTGCTGTCGCTGATGCGGGTGTGGCTGCACTGATGGCAGTGATGAACTCGTTATTGGCGTCGCTGCGGGCGGCATTGCGGCCCGCCGACTCGGGCGGCACGGCCAGCACGGTCGGTGCGGCGGCGCCCGTGCCGGTCGCCGTGCCCGTCGCCGGCCATGCGGATGGCCCGCGCCGCCACTCGCCGTCCACGGTCGAGGAACTGGAGCTTGAGCTGCTGCTGGAGGCCGCGTTCCAGGTCTACGGCTACGACTATCGCGGCTATCAGCGCGACGTCGTCACGCGCCGCGTGCAGGCGGCGATGAAGCAGCTGACGCTGGCCACCATCTCGGAACTGCAAGCGCGCGTGCTGCACGATCCGCATGCATGGAACGCGCTACTGCGTGAACTGTCGGTGGAGCCGGCGTCGATGTTTGATGATGCGTCGGAAGTGTCGCTGCTGCGCATGTCGCTGGGCGTATGCCTGCACGGCGCCGCGCTGCCGCGCGTATGGCTGGCCGATTGCGCCGGCGCGCAACAGGCGTGGACGCTGGCCATCCTGCTGGAACAGGAACAACTGGGCGCGCGCACCGAAATCTATGCCACCGTCTCCAGCGACGCGCTGCTGGCGGAAGCGCAGGCGGCAAACCTGCCGATGGCGCGCCTGGGCGAACTGCAAGCGAACTACGTGCGCAGCGGCGGCGTGGGCAAGCTGCTCGATTATTTCGAAGTCAGCGGCGACGGGCTGCACGCGGCGCTGCTGCCGCAACTGCGCAGCCGCATCACTTGGGCGCAGTACAACCTGGTGACGGACGCCTCGTTCAATGAATTCCAGATGATATTCGGTCGCCGCGCCCTGCCCGACTTCGGCCCGGCGCTGCGCCAGCGCGTGCTGCGGCTGTTCGACGACAGCCTGGCGCAATCCGGCCTGCTGGTGCTGGACCGTCCACTGGAACCGGACGACCCGCTGGCCGTCCATTACAAGCCGGTGTTCCCGCAACTGCCTTGGTACAAGCGAGTTGCCTGACAGCCTAGTACACCACCGAGGCGCTCGGGCGTTCAGCAATTCGGTCGCGCCAGGCCTGCAAATGCGCCATGCCTTCCGCGCCCGGCCGGAACTTCATCAGGCCGCGCCCGAACTCCAACGCGCAGAATGCCGTGATGTCGGCAATGGTGAAGCGCTGCCCGGCCACGAACGGCTGTTTGGCCAACACGCCATCGAGCCAACGGGCCGTCTCCCGCATCTTCTCACCCTGCGAAGCGCCAAAGTCGGCAAACTGCGGCTGCTCCAACATCGCCAGGCCCGGATGCGTGTGGCGCACGCAGTTGGCGATGCCCATGAACAGGTGCAGCTCAACGCGGCGGTCTGTCATCTCGATGAAGGCGCGTTCGTCGAAGCCGTCGCCCATCAGGTTAGGCTCAGGCGCATAGCCTTCCAGCCAGGTGCAAATGGCGCGGGTTTCGCACAGGATGCGGCCATCGTCCAGCTCCAGCGCCGGCACCCGGCCGAACGGATTTTTTTCCAAATACTCAGCACTGCGATGAGCACCGCCGACCAGGTCGATCGACACCTGCTCGATATCGGTCAGGCCCTTCTCAGCCATAAACATGGCAACCCGGCGCGGATTGGGCGTGCGCGGCGACGTATAGAACTTCATATCCAACTCCTGTTGACGTGATGGGTAGATTGACATTGTAACCAGTTAGCCTTAGATTGCTCGTTGGCCCACGAAGCCAATAATGGTTTATATCGTATGCCTCCCGGCTCACCCAACTGAAGGATATTGCATGCAACGTAGTCTGATTTCGCTCGCCGTGATGGCGCTGCTCGGCCTTACTTCCGGCCTCGCTCCACTGACCGTGGCCGCCGCGCCGGCCGCCAAGGCCGCAAACGCCGCCAACAAGATCACCACGCAGCTCCCCCGCAACGCCGTGCCGACCCACTACGCGGTCTCGCTGACGCCGGACGCCGTCAACAGTACTTTCAGTGCCAGCGTCACCATCGCGCTCGACATCAAGCAAGCCAGCAATAGCATCACCCTCAACGCCGCTGACCTGAAGTTCAGCACCGCCGCGATCAGCGCCGGTCCTGGCAAGCCGGCGCTGGCCGCCAGCAAGATCAGCGTCGACAACGACAAGCAGACCGCCACCTTCGAGTTCGCCCAGCCGCTGGCCGTGGGCAGCTACCAGCTCAAACTGGACTACACCGGCGTGATCGGCACCCAGGCGACCGGCATGTTCTCGCTGGACTACCAGAACGGCGGCGACAAGAAGCGCGCCCTGTACACCCAGTTTGAGAACTCCGAAGCGCGCCGCGTGATCCCGTCGTGGGACGAGCCGTTCTACAAAGCCACCTTCGCGCTGGAAGCGACCATCCCGGCCGGCCAGATGGCCGTGTCGAATATGCCGGTGGCCTCCACCAGCAAGCTGGCCGACGGCCGCGACCTGGTGCGCTTCGCCACCTCGCCGAAGATGTCGACCTACCTGCTGTTCTTCGGCCTGGGCGAATTCGAACGCGCGGCCGCGGTCGAAGGAGGCACCGAATTGGGCGTCGTCACGCAAAAGGGATCGATAGGCCAGGCCCAGTTCGCGCTTGACTCGTCGGTCGCCGTGCTGAAGGAATACAACGACTACTTCGGCGTGAAGTATCCGCTGCCTAAGCTGGACAACATCGCCGCGCCGGGCCGCAGCCAGTTCTTCAGCGCGATGGAAAACTGGGGCGCGATCTTCACCTTCGAATCGGCGATCCTGCTCGATCCGCGCGTGGCCACGCAGTCGGACAAGGAAACCTCGTTCCTGGTGGCCGCGCACGAAATGGCGCACCAGTGGTTCGGCGACCTGGTGACGATGGCATGGTGGGACGACCTGTGGCTGAACGAAGGCTTCGCCTCGTGGATGGAATCGCGCACCACCACCCGCCTGCACCCGGAATGGAAATGGGAACTGCGCGCCGTCGGCACCCGCGAACAGGCCATGAGCCGCGACGCGCTGGCCACCACGCACCCGGTGGTGCAGCACATCAGCACCGTGGAACAGGCCAGCCAGGCCTTCGACAGCATCACCTATCAAAAAGGCGAGTCGGTCATCCGCATGCTGGAAAACTATGTGGGCGACGACGCCTGGCGCGCCGGCGTGCGCAGCTACATGGCCAAACATGCGTATGGCAACACGGTGTCCGACGACCTGTGGCGCGAAGTGGAAAAGGCCGCGCACAAGCCGGTGACCGCGATCGCGCACGACTTCACGCTCAAGCCGGGCGTACCGATGATACGCGTGGCCGATGCCGTCTGCAAAAACGGCCAGACCACCATCGCGCTGACGCAGGGTGAGTTCAGCAAAGACCAAACCGACAAGAAACCGCTGAGCTGGCGCGTGCCGGTGATCGCCCAGACCGTGGGCGGCGCCCCCGTGCGCGCCATCGTCAACGGCAAGGCCGGCATGACGCTGCCGGGCTGCGGCACGGTGCTGGTCAATGCGGGCCAGAGCGGCTACTACCGCACGCTGTACGCATCGAAGGCATTTGCCGCGCTGACCGAGAGCTTCGCCGGTCTGGCGACCATCGATCAAATGGGCCTGCTGTCGGACAGCTGGTCGCTGGGCATGGCGGGCTTGATGCCGGCCTCCAGCTTCATGGACCTGGCCAGCAAGGCGCCGGTGGACGCCGCGCCGCAAGTGTGGGACCAGATCGCCGATTCGCTGGCCTCGCTGCACTACAGCTACGAAGGCAAGCCGGAACAGCAGGCTGCGCTGGATCGCTACGCCCGCAAGCGCCTGGCGCCAGTGCTGGCGCGCATAGGCTGGACCAAGGCCGCGGATGAAGCGGCGCCTGTGGCCAACCTGCGCGAGACGCTGATCCACGTGCTGGGCGCGGTCGGCGATGAAGGCGTGGTGGCGGAAGCGCGCCGCCGTTATGCCGCCTCTGCCACCGACAAGGATGCGATGCCGGCTGCGCTGCGTCGTCCCATCCTGGGCGTGATCGCCACCAATGCCGATGCCGCGACCTGGGACCAGCTGCACGCAACAGCCCAGGAAGAGAAGTCGAGCATGATCAAGAGCGAGCTGTATGACCTGCTGGGCACCACCAAGGACAAGGCGCTGGCGCAGCGCGCGCTGGAACTGGCGCTGACCGACGAAGGCGGCGCTACCGAAGGCGCGTCGATCCTGAATCGCGTGGCCGGTCATCATCCGGACATGGCCTACGATTTCGCCATCAGCCACTACACCCAGCTGGAGAAAAAGGTTGATGGCAGCTCGCGCAGCCGCTACTTCCCGGGCCTGGGCGGCCGCTCTGCCGACCTGGCGATGATCGACAAACTGCGCGCGTACGCCAAGCAGTACCTGCCGGCCGAGGCACAGGGCGACACCAAGACCGCCATCGCCTCGATCCAGTACCGCGTGAAGCTGCGCACCACCCGTCTGCCGGAAATCGACAGCTGGTTGGCCAAGCACGGCTAACAGTCAAAAAAAAACCAGCGTCATCGTGAGATGATGCTGGTTACGAAAACGCTCGAAAGCGTGGGGATGTCTGTTTGCCCGGCGGCGATGGTGCCGCCTGGGCGGAATTTGTGCCGGGCTTGATGGAGTCCGGCAGCCGGGCGCGAGGCTTAGACCTCGCGCTACAGGTGTTACTTTGCCAGCTATCGGCCGGCATAGGCTTAGGGATTGATTAAGGTGGGAATCTGAGCCGGGGCGTAGCCGGATCGAGGTGATGGTGCCGGTGTTTCAGGCCACCGGCGAGCCTGCTGAGTCATGCTTTGTGAAATCCCGCACCGGCTTGGGCACGAAACCAACTGGAGCACGCTGGGACCAGCGAGACGCATCATAATCGGGCAATATGACGGCCAAATGACCATGGTGCGGAATGAAAAAAATACTTAGTTATCTAAAGATCAGCATGCTGTGCGTGAGCCTGGCGGCTTGTACACAACTGCCTGGCAATCCGCAGCCGGCCGTGCCTGCGCCTGCGGTTCCGCCCGCCGCTATCGTTTATCCGCCATCGGCTGCGAGCGCGCTGACCATCGACAGCGCGCAATCGCTGATCGCCGTCACGGTGCGGCGCGGCGGCCTGCTGGCTCGGCTGGGCCACGATCATCTGGTCGCCAGTCGCCATGTCACTGGCACCGTATCGCCAACACAGAACCGCGCCGATTTCCAGTTCCGCCTCGACCAGTTGACGGTCGACGAGGCCGACCTGCGCATTGCCGCAGGCCTGGAAAAACAGCCCTCCGCCGACGCCATCGACGGCACCCGTAACAATATGTTGACCAGGGTGCTGGATGCGGAACGCTATCCGCTGGTCAAAGTACACGCCGAACGCGGCGCCGCCGGCCAGCCGCTGCAGGTGGCGATCACGCTGCACGGCATCACGCGGGTCATGGCGATCCCGGCGGAGCTCCGCGAGACGGCAGGCGTCATGACCGTCACCGGCAGCGTCAACCTGAAACAAAGTGATTTCGGCATCACGCCGTTCTCGGTGATGGCCGGCGCGCTGGCCGTGCAGGACCAGCTGGAGCTGCGCTTCACGCTTGTTGCCAAATAGGGAAAATACAGTCAAATAGACAATTCCTGCAGGACTTACTGTGCTATTCTTTTCGATGAAATATCGACAATAGAACGAATCTCCCTGCGGCCCTCACTGATGACTGGAACGAGTATGAAAGTCTTAAACAAGGCAGTTATATTTTCCGCATTGCTTGCTTGCTCCGGACTGATGACACACTCCGCGATTGCCGCGAATGTCATAGGCTCGCCATTCAGTCAGCAGATCAGCGACGCGTTCGGCGGCTTCACTATGAGTTTTGGCAATAATTTCATCAACACCGACCAGCACGGCACCTTTGACGACATCATAGGATTCGGCGTCGGTTCCTCGTTCGAGACGGGAGGCTCGGTCTCGTCGGATTTCACCTCGACTCAATCGCTGACGCTGGCATCGCTAAAACTGGTGAACTACACCATCGATATCAACAACAATATTGTGATCTTGTCGTCCCTCAGCGCTTCGCAACTGCTGCCGAACTACTTCAGGTTCCACGCGGACAACCTGAGCGAGGGCCAGTACTACCTGGAAATCACCGGCAGCGTTGACGGTAGCAGCGGAGGCGCCTACGGCGGCAGCCTCAACGTGACGCCACTAGAAGCTGTGCCTGAGCCGGCCACCTACGGCATGTTACTGGGCGGCTTGGGCTTGATAGGCTACGCAGCTCGCCGCAAAAAAACGAGCTGATCCGGCGCGGCCACTGTGCCGCAGCCACGAAGAGCGCATGTGCCGGCAACGGCCATGCGCTTTTTTGTTTGAAACAAAGCGATGTCGGCCACGCACATAACTACTGAGCGAATTCAACGATAACGGCTGAAATTGATGCGATGCTAAATCTGGTCACTTCGGCCGGATCGGAGATCGCTCATGTCAAAACGAGGGTGTAAATAATATTGTGTAAACGGTCATTTGGCAGGACACTGCCGCCATCAAGGAGATTTAATGACCGTTGTA